>NZ_CP019781.1:600000-900000 GCF_002022505.1 Bartonella sp. WD16.2 | reverse complement strand
ATTTAAAATCAGTTGCTTTATATTGATCACCAAAAGCATGGCGTCCGATAATAATAGGTTTTGTCCAGCTAGGAACAAGGCGTGGGACATTTTTACAGATAATAGGCTCACGAAAAATGACCCCTCCTAAAATGTTACGGATCGTACCATTTGGCGACTTCCACATTTTTTTTAAGTTAAATTCTTTAACACGTGACTCATCAGGAGTAATAGTTGCACATTTTACACCAACTCCATATTGCTTAATAGCATTGGCAGAATCAATAGTAACTTGATCATTGGTTTTATCTCGGTTTTTGATGGAAAGATCATAATATTTGAGATTAATATCGAGATAAGGGTGGATCAGTTTATCTTTTATATGCTTCCAAATAATGTGGGTCATTTCATCGCCGTCGATTTCAACGACAGGATTTTCTACTTTGATCTTTTCCATTAGAAGTCCTTTTTCATTTAAGTAATATTATCTTCTATAGCACTTTCAAGTCTATGATGAAAAGTAAAAATAAGTGATAATAGAAGAGTATTAAATTTCATAAGCAGAGAATTAGTGAATATATCAATAATGTGTTTTGTAATTTTTATTTTTTAAAACAAAATTATAATGAGTAAAAATAGCCTTTATAAAATAATCTTTGTTTTTTTCTGGCTTTATTTTAACATTTATTTGTGTTATATAAAAATCTATAAAAGTATTATTGGAATACATCAGCTCAAATAGGGAGGGGAGAAGAATGGTTTTTATTGATTCATTTCAGTTCAACATAAAAGTTGATGAATATCAAAAACACAGTTTACCTATGGAGCAGCATTTTGACGAAGCACTTCATAACATTATTCAAGCACCATCTGTATCTATTGATACTAAAGATATTTTTCCTTTAAAATTCTATGATGCATTGTCACATATTAAAGAGGTATCTGATAATAGAGTTCAAGTTACCGAAGTTTTGTCTCCTGTAATGGAATCCACTCATTCTGTTGTTTTGTGGGGAGATTTAATTGACGCTGATTCTTCGCAATTTCAGGGGTATGATGATGTTCCAAATGGTCACTTTCAGGTTTATGCCCCTTTGACAATAAGTGATAATCAATTAAAGGATCTTGTACATTCCTTAGCAAAAGAAGGCAAATTGCTTGGAGGATCACAGGCTTTATTTAAAGCTTTAGATCATGATACTGCCAGAATATACAATCAATCGGCAATGGAAAATTTTACTGGAAGATCTGTTGATTGGAAAAAAGGCTATATGTTTGGCACAATGTGGGATCGCCGCATGATTGATGAAAAATTAATTCAACAATTTCAACAAGAAGGTAAGCAGATATTTACTGGCGCTATAGGATCTATACATTTTTCTATTGTGTATTAAATATTTTATAAAACTATTTGATCTATTTATAGCTTTGTTGAAATTTTTACGATAATTTCTTAAATATCGCGTCTTGTAAGTAAATTAATCAAAAAGATTATAAATCTTTTGGGATCATTTTGTTTTCCACTAAGGCTATGATATACTAATTTGGATAAAATCAATACTATAAAAAAGAGCTGTGACTCAAGAATAAACTCACTAATTTTAGCTCGAGGCTAGTTTTTTGAAAGAATGTAGAAGATATTAAAGTTTTTAGCATAAATCTTACGTAGATTTTAATAGTGTAAATGTTTTTTGCATTGCACTTAGGAGTAGTTGCTCGACATTAATAGCTTGAGAAATATCCAGCTCTAAAATTCCTCTCCAAATTTATGAAACCCATTTAAAATGTGTAAGTAACAATGAGCACTTTATATATTGGTATTTGGATATTGTACTCATTGAAAATAACGGAAACTTCTTCGACAAACTATAAACAAAAGCTTTTGGTAATTGAGATTTCAAAAGGTACAGAATACTCTAACTATTTTTTCTCATTTTGAAAATTTACAACATTTCTTTTTATCTAAAGAGATACCCTCCAATTTTGTTTAAACTCTTTTAGTGTAGAGTTTTTTGAGTATCTTCAATTTCTCTTATTTCTAATTTGGGAAGATTACGAACAATTTTCATTGTTTCTAAACTTACAGTAATAACCCGTTGAAACAATTCTAAGGGGTAAGCAGGATTGCCAATAGTCTCCACAGCATAGCGATTAGCATCATTAACAATGCCACTTGCTTTATCAGTTTTTACAATTTGTTTATCCATAACCCATTCAAGAGCAGGTCTACCACTTACTATATAGTCGTAAGCTTCCAATGGGATATTTTGCATAGTAATTTGTGCATTATAAATTACAGTGCTTTTATCAATAGCTCCACGCTTGCCACCAAATTTCATCTTCTCAACACGGTAGAAACTAACCTTGTCATCAATAATCCAAGTGCTTGGATCACCTTGTTTATATGTGACGGGATATGATTCAACCTCTTCATAATTGGTATGCAAATCACCAAGCTTTCGACCAGCTTTAACAAAAGCCCAAAAGTCCTCTACTTTTTTAACCGTTGGAATACGAGGCAATTGTTTGGAAAGATTATGAGCATAACGAGCACGATAATCTTCAGAATGTAATACTCCATAAACGTAAAAGAAGAGATCATCTTTTGAAATTGTTTCATCAGGATAGGCTTCTTTAAAATACGCTAACCCTTCATCAGTTATAGCATCACGTCGTTGTAAGCCAGCTGCCTTGGTTTCCTTTGCATAAGATGCAGTATTTTCATAAACGTACCTTGGAAACACTGACCTTTCCCTAGTGCATCACTATTGGGTAAATCTTTAGTCATCAAAACAGAAAAGTCTACTCTTTCTCCGGCTTCTGAAACTTGTATCATTCTGTTTTCAACAGCCTCTTCCATAGGAAATATGCGTGGTATTTGACATACTCTCTCATTAAGAGAACGATTATAATAAAGCCACTGGCGTGTAAAAGGCTGATAAAGGCTTTGGATAAGAAAACCATCTTCAAATGCTAAAATAGTTCCTCTCACTAGTTTTTGTTTGAGATAACGGCTCCAACTGATTTTTCTAGCATCTGTGTTGACAAAGTCATCTACAGCATTTTCACGTACCTTGCGATTAGAGAGGGAATGCAGCATTAAAACGCTCTACTTCACTATTATAAAAGGTAATCATATTGCTCATATTCTTTACTAAAGCTTCACGACTTGAGTTGTATGCCCAAGCATTACGATTAGTTACAATACCACCGGAAAAAATTTCGAATAACTTTATGCTACTGCCTTTCCTATCTCCTAAAGCGAGTAATTTTTCAAAATCACTGTTGCGTTGATTAAGCCAATCACCATGCTCATCTGGTGTAATCACTTGCCAACCATGTTCACGCTTGATGCCGCCAATACTGCCAAAACGCTGAACTTCAGAAAGTTTCTCTTTTCTCGTGAGATTATTACCAATGTCGTAATAATAAATTTTTCCACGCTCTTGCACTTCTGGATTTTTGATAAGAATTGTTATGGCAATACCTGTCATGCTTCCACTGCCAAAAACATTCTGACCTTCTTGAGCACGTCCTTTACTCATCATATCTTTGCGTTTATCCCCCCGTAAATTAAATACATAAATACTCGAGAACTCTTCACTCAGACATTTTCGTAAGCCATCCATGGAACGTGCATTAATGAAACCTGCATTTGTAACAAAACCAATGACACCACAGTCTTTTATGTGATCACTTGCCCAACGAATTGCACGGATATAACTATCATAAAGCGATCGTAAACAAATTGCTTTAGATTGAGCTATATAAGTTTCATGGATATAATTATCTAATTTAGGATAACTAAGATTCTTCGCATTGTCATTTTCACTCTTTTGCCCGACAGAATAGGGTGGGTTACTAACAATAACACAAATATCTTGTTTTTCCTGACGTGACTGACATTTACTGTTTTGCTTTATTCAAATCACTCATCTGATCTTTTCCCTGCTCATAAAGCTGGAATGTATCGGTTAAGCAAATCCCCTCGAATGGTACATAATCTCCACCCATAATGCTATGGTATGTGGCTTCAATATTAATGCCCGCGATATAGTATGCTAATGGTACTATTTCATTGGCATAAATCTCATGACGGAATTTATATTCCATCTCCTCTTTTTTAATCAGACCAGATTGTAAAAGCCGTGTGATAAAAGTTCCCGTTCCCGTAAACGGGTCCATAATCTCAACACCAGGTGAACCAAGTGTTTTGCCAAATTCAGTTTGTAATACCTCATTGACTGAATTAATAATAAAATCTACAACCTCAATGGGAGTATAGACAATACCTAGTTTTTGAGCAGTGAGTGGAAAAGCACAACGAAAAAACTTTTCATAAATCTCTAAAATCAATTTTTGCTTTTCTTGTGGATCAGTAAGTCCACAGGCCTGTAATTTTACACCAGCGTAAAAGCTCTCAAGATCTTTAGATTCTTGCTCAAAGTTAGCTTCTTTAAGCGCATCAAGCACACGCTGTATAGCACGTGACACAGGATTTTCACGAGTAAACTGGTATTCTTCAAACAACAATTTAAATACAGGAAGCATGATAATATGTTGTGCAAGCATTTCAATCGCATCGCCTTCTGTGGTCGTGTTATTTAAATCATCACGTAATTTTGCTAAAAAACTGTCAAAAGCTTGTCGTACTTCAGTATCTGGCTCTGCTAAAATGCTTGTTAAGCGCGTGATATAATTTTTAACAGTTTCAGCAAAGCGTTCAACTTGCTTTGCATGGCTATTTGACTTCACAGTTTAAGCCTTTTTAGTCGTACGCGTCGAGGATTTAGAAGTTTTTGCTTTTGCAGACTGTTCACTAGATTCTACTGATGTTTGCTCAACATCTTGAGTGTTTACATCTACAGAGACTTCTTGCTCATTAAGCTCTTTTTGAGATTGTTTGTCAGACTCTATAGATGTTTGTGTAATTTGCTCAACGACCTGTGTAACCTCTTGAGTGTTTACATCTATATCTATAGAAACCTCTTGCTCATTAGGTTTAGGTTTTTCATTGACGGTTTGTGATAGCCATTGTTGATAAAGCTTAGCAGCACCTGCGCGTTTGAGACGATCATAAACCTGATAAGAAACCTCAACGAATGGATTACTTTTTGTGGAAGGCTCAAAACGAACGGTGGCTTTGTTGTCACCAAGAACACACATAGGTCTTGTGATGACTACTTGTACTTTTTCCATGGGTTATTCCTTTGGAGAAACTGAGATATAAAAAAACCTCACTCTCAGGAGGAAAGAAGAGTGAGGTTAATAAGTGTATGTCAATAAATAGGAGTGACTAAATTTGAGTTGTTTAATAAAAAACCCTGCATTCACAGGGCTTTCAGAAACTTTAACAACAAGAAAAAATTACATGATTCTGTAATTTTGGGCGCACAAAAACACGTGCAGTAGCGCTATTAAATACTATTTATATCCCCATGTCAACTAAAAAAATCACAATCTGGTATTTTTTATTTCAATCAAACTAAATATGGTATTTGTTAAGTGTAAATGGTCGTAGAAGAAAAGTTGTAAATTTTCTCATTACATCTGATGACTCAAATATTAAGCTCATGACGTGCTGCCGTTGCTAAAAAGGCAGATCGTGTTAAGCCTCTTTCTTGTGCACAATCATCAATTGCACGCAAGAGCCCTCGTTCAATTGATATATTCATACGCACCACTTCTGAATCATTTTCAATAAATGGAACTTGTATTAAAAAAGCTCCTTCCGACAAAGCTATTTTGATAGTTTCTTTCTGTATCACTTCTTCAAATTTTAAAGGAGTTGGCAATTTATCCATTTCTTCGCAATATAATTGAAGAGCTTCTGTTGCATTAGCAATAAGATTTTCTTCCTGATCGGCAGCAGAAAATAGTCCTTTAAAATCAGGAAACTGAACACCAAAAGCAGAATTTTCATCCTTGTGAACAAGAGCAAAAAATCTTTTCATTCTTCTTTTCCTTTTTTTAACCAGCCCGCTTGTTGTGCAATGGAACGCGCTGTACCAATTGGCAAGTCTTTTTTAGGATGGGGAACGATAATTACTTGACCATTTTTTTTAAATTTATGATGAGAACCTTTTACTTTAACAAGTTCAAAGCCGTCACACTTTAATTTTGCAATGATTTTTCGGCTATCTTGTTCCATTTTATATACTCATAATGTGTAAATATATACACATTTTATTAATTTTAAATCTGATGTCAACTCTTTAATTAACGACCGAAGTATTTATGAAGAGCATTCAGAGCGATGCGTAGAGAACTGACAAGATGTTCCAGTGATTGGTCTTCAATAACCAGATGCTCTAATGCATCATGAAGATTATACCGACGATGCAAAACTTGTGCTTCTCTAATAACCTCTTGCATAGCTTTATAGCGATCAGTTGTTACTTCAACCCACTTGTTCCTTTCGCTATCATCAGAAGATGTTGGCATTTCATCATAAATAGCCCCTGGTAATCCTTTCGCACACCGATAATTGTTTCGCACTTGAATATACTGCTGTGATGCATCGTACTGATCTTGATTAATCTTTTTTTCCAATAAATATAACCGCCCTACATAAGTACCCATAAGCGGGTTTTTCGCATCTTGAATACTCGCTCCATAACGCTTGGCACGCATTTCAAGTGTCTGTTGATACAAAGACTTATCAGGCGTTTTTGCACGCGAGATACGTCCATTGAGTTCTTTTATTTGACCGGCTATTCTAGGTCTTCCCCGTTTCTTTCGTTTCTTCATAAGAAAACCTCTGATTAAAACGGGATTCTGTCATTCAAAGTCGTTTCTAAATATTGCTCCTGCCTACTATTCTCCCATGCCACCGCTTGCTCTTGAGTAGCCATGTCAGAATCAGACTTTTGAGCACTATTAAGGATTTTTAACTCACCTTTATATTGCGGTAAGACAATTTCTGTTGTGTAGTGTGTTTGCCCGCTTTTATCTTGCCATTTACGTGTTTGTAATTGACCTTCAATGTAAACTTTGGAACCTTTGCCCAGATACTGAAGCGCAATCTTTGCAAGATGCGGATTAAAAATCACAATAGAATGCCATTCTGTTTTATTTATTCTTTGAGAAGTTGTTTTATCTACATAGCTTTGAGAAGTGCCTATACGAAAATTGGCCACTTCTACTCCAGATGGCATTGTTCTGCTTTCTGGATCGGCACCCAAATAGCCGATTAAAATTACTTTATTAAGCATGTTTTATATCTTTTCTAAGGAAAATAATTGAAATGAAATACGGATATGAAAAGCTATTTTTACTATAGCATAACATAGTCCATTTTTCCAAAGAAAAAACAGCATAAATAATTGAAAATAAACAGTTTATTGGTGATTTTATCAGTGCATAAATGCTGTTTTGTGATATAATTTTACTGACTTGATACCAAGCAATCATAAACCAGCGCATTTGTTAGAATTTGAGTGGTTTTTCAAATTTATCTACATCGATCAGATACAGAAATAATACTATGAAAACAGTAAAAGGTAAGACTCTATTCAAACGGCAAAAACTATTGTTAGCTTTCCTTCAAGAATTTGGAGGACGCCTTTCAAAGACAGATTTTCAAGAGTACTTATTTTTATTTACGCAATGGGAAGAAAAACAAAGTTATGAGTTTGTGCCTTACAAATATGGTTGTTTTTCTTTTCAATCTTATGCTGACAAACGCAAGCTTATAGAATTAGGAATACTTGCCAACGAAAATGATTGGCAGCTTACATCACTGGAAAGTGATTATAGTTCTGATATTGAATTTGCTACACAAGAGAAAATTTCTTCATTTGTTGAAAAATTTAGCAATCTCAAGGGTGATGAACTTATTCGGTATGTCTACAAAAACTATCCATATTTTGCTATCAACAGTTGTATAGCAAATAAGATTATGGAGAAAAAAGACTTAGAAAAAATTGATACATTTCGACCAAAGGATGAGACCTTTTGTTTCTTTACCATTGGATATGAGGGGAAGTCTTTTGAAAATTATCTCAATCGTCTTATCAAAAATAATATCAAAACTTTGTGTGATGTTCGTAAAAATCCGTTAAGTCGCAAATATGGGTTTTCTAAAACACAATTATCTAAAATCGTAAATGCATTGGGTATTGAATATAGGCATATTCCAGAGCTGGGTATTATTTCTGAAAAGCGTCAAGATTTGAAAACGCAAAGAGATTATGAGTGTCTTTTTCAAGACTATAACAATACAACTCTTAAAGATAATTCTTTTGAAATAGAAAAACTATATCAGTTGTTCTTAGACAGAAAACGCATTGCAATTACCTGTTTTGAAGAAAATGTAACCATGTGTCACAGAGGACAAATTGCACTCGCTCTCTCAAAACTACCTCAGTGGATATTTAATATAAAACATATCTGACTAAACAAAATAAATGCTTGATTTACAAAAGTGCATCGTGTATCGTGCCAAGTATCAAAAGGTAAATTATGGCAATCGTTAGTTTTAAGCATAAGGGGTTAAAATTATTCTTTGAAAGAGGGGTATGCAAAGGTATACAACCTGCACATGCTCAAAAACTAGCAAATATTTTGGTGATTTTAGATACAATATCTTCTCCTGAGCAAATGAAGATTAAATCATATCGTCTTCATAAATTGACAGGAGAATTAAAGGATTATTGGTCAATGCGTGTCAATGCAAATTGGCGTGTTACTTTTCGTTTCATTGGAACAGACGTTGAACTTGTTGATTATCAAGACTATCATTGATTTTTGAGGTGTTATTATGATGTACAATCCTCCGCACCCAGGTGGCATTTTAAAAGAAGAATTGCTTGATGAACTAAAATTGACAGTAACAGAAGCTGCAAATCGTCTCGGTGTTGCCCGTTTAACTTTATCGCGCGTTTTAAACTGCAATGCAGCAATCAGCATTAATCTAGCCTTACGGTTAGAAAGGGCCGGTTTAAATGATGCAGAATTTTGGCTTAAACTGCAACAAAAACACGATTTATGGCAAGCACGACAGAGTAACCCGATTCTGCATATTGCGCCTTTTGAACAAACAGATCATCTTTAGAAAAAGCTTAAAGATCCTCTCTCCATCTTGTTAGAAAATTTGATTATTGTGAGCGTACAGTAATTTTAGTTACCTTTTATCAATATAAATTCGAACTTTTTTGTTTGTTTTATTGTTGACTATCGAACTTTTTTATGCGATATAAATTGTATTGAGAATTAAAGAGGGACTAAATGAAACGAGAAGCTCTTGATGCGGGTAAAAGCTCACATTGTTTAGTGACTTTTGGAGATAAGACAACTGTTATCAAATCTGGTGAGTTGACGCCACTTTATGTGAAAATAATAAAAAAGCAGTTAGGAGTGTAAAACAGCTTAAATGCTTTTAATTCTTTGTTTCAAACATGTTTGGTAATAATAGAGAGGTCTAAAATGGAATATATTTATCAAGCAAAATTAGAAGCCGATCCAGATGGCGGTTTTGTAGTAACCTTTCCGGATGTACCTGAGGCAATCACAGCTGGTAAAAATCGTGCTGAAGCGCTAGAACATGCGGTTGAAGCTTTAGGGTTGGCATTGCGTAGTTATACTATGCGTGGATTGCCTTTACCTACACCACAGCGGTATAAAAACTTAGTGGCAGTAACAGTGAATGCATGGAATGCTCTTAAATTGGCAGTGATAGAAGCTTTTAATGAAGCTAATATTACAAAAACAGAATTAGCCAACCGTCTCGGCAAAAAAGAAACAGAAGCACGACGCATTCTTGATCTAAACTATCCGACTAAACTTCAAACATTAGAACAAGCACTGGCCGTTCTTGGTAAACAAGTGATTATCACAATCAAGGATGCAGCTTAACCTCTCCCCACCTTTAAAGATGGGAAGGGGAGTGTGGTTTATTTTTATAGCTGATAAGATACTCCATCCGAACATGGACTATAAGCTTTCAACAAAGGATCCAATGTTCGGGGAAGTTCTGAATCGCCAAAACCTGTAAGAACTGCCAGTATCTTGAGAGTATCTGGAGTTTCTTTTTGAAGCTTTGCAATTAAAGCTTTTTCTATTGTATCCATAGTCTGAACTAGAGCGATACAATCCTCTTCATCACCATTTTCATAACTTTCAAACTAAAGCAAGGATATCCATAAATCACATAAAAAGTCGACACTGTTACTACTCATTGCACACCTCCATGAAATTGTTCTCTTAGGCATGCCAATCCTTTGACTGTGATTTTTGCACTGGAAACGCTCATTTTTGTTCCGTCTGATTTTTGAATGGGGTGGATTACACAATCCATTAATCCTCTATTGATTTTATCCTGACAAGGTAACAAAGGCCCACCCGGAAAGTTACGATAAGCCCACTTATGAAACTGTAAGTGCTTAGTAAAATCTGTGGGACGTACATCTAACATTTTTGCAGCTTCATATAAAGCAAACAGACCGTCAGAGCGTTTTAAACTTTCAAGTGCTTCTGCTTTTGGTTTAAGTGTTTTAACCTCAGTTCTTAAATCCTCCAATTGTGTAATGCTCTCTAAAAGCAGTTGTCTAATTGCGAGAGGATTCTGCAAAGCACTTACGAGGTCTAAAGGCTGTTTTGCTTTTCGTTCGCATTCGATGAAATACTGACGAGCTTGTTTACCTTTCTTGTTGTTCTCAACCATAGAAAGCTCTTTTGCCATATCTAAAGTAATAGCGTAATCCTTAGAAGGACGGCTACCTTGGAGGTTTTCCCCAAAATTGGGGAAAACTATATAATCCTGGTTTTCTACAAAACTATACTTGGTAATACGATCTTTAATCCAATCCGCAAACTTTTTACCGACTTCCAAAAACACATGCAACTCACGTGCGTTGACCGTTTGAACAGTTTCCTGCCCAACAGTCTGTTCTGATATTGTTATGAGAGTATTCATAATGAACTCCTTGGTAATAAACGTTTTTGATTGACACTCAAAAAGAGTGCCGGGTGCTCAAAAACACGGTACCAAGTCCGTCGTTATGCTTTCCCCATAAAGGGTATTGTATTGCATAACTACACCCGACGAGGCCACTATACGCTACACGCATATAATGAGTCAAAGTCTTTAATATGTGCGGAAGACTGATTATTTCGGCAATCAATCCGCTTGGTATTTTAAGGTGTTTTTGAAGCACCTGATTCGCATATACAAATACTTCTGCAACATTGTCAATAGGTAAAAGAAGCTGTCTAATTGTAAGAGGATTCTGCAAAGCACTGACGAGGTCTAAAGGCTGTTTTGCTTTCCGTTCACACTCAATGAAATACTGACGGGCTTGTTTACCCTTTTCATTACGTTCGACCATGGCAAGTTCTTTCGCCATGTCTAAAGTAACATGGTATTCTTTACGATTGTGACCGCCTCTGCCTTTGCTTCCCAAAATTGGGAAGCAAACAAAGTCTTGATTTTCAACGAATTCATATTGATTAATACGTTCAGTAATCCAGTCTGCAAACTTTGATGTAACTTCCAAAAAAGCGTGCAATTCACGTGCATTGACTGTTTGAACAGTTTCCTGATCAATCACTTGTTCTGATATTGTTATGAGAGTGTTCATATTTTTTCACCTACATGTAATTAAGTTTCTTAATGACACTCAAAAAGAGCGCCAGGTGTTAAGAAACACGGCATGTAGTCCGTCGTTATGCTTTTCCCACGAGGGTTTTGTATAGCATAACCACACCCGACAAGACCACTATACGCCACATGCATTAAATATAAAATTGCTAAAGCATCTACTTCATTATCATCTTCAGGCTCATGTCCTTTTGCACGCACAGCCTTAATCATTTCTGTTTTGGGGACATTGCCTCTGCCTGTCATTGCTTTCTTAATCGTAGCAATAGGGATCGTCATAAGGAGTCTGATAGCATTCACACCAAGTGGTTAAGGTTGCTAACAAGCCCCCATACACATGAGCTGCATCTGTACCAATGTGACAGCGCACTTCTTCAAAATACACGGCGTCAATGTGCCCTAGTATCGCCTTGGTTTCTGTAAGCCATCGCTTAAATCTTAAATACCGCATCCCACCGCCTTCAAATCGACGTGTGGGAAAATGGATTGTTCCACTGGCTATCGTGCCATCTTCAGAAGAAATTGCCCAACCTGTTTTCGTACCTAGATCAAGACAAAGAATGGTTTGTGAATGAAAGCTCATGACATTTATTGCCCTATCTGTTGGGCATCACGTTGAGTGGAAGCACTCGTGTCAATCTCTGCGTCATCGCCAAAATGCTTACCGGAACGGATTTTTTGATCGCCAACAACCAAAGCATCGCCAGCAACTTCTGCTTCACCACAAACCTCTCCACAGCAGCAAACGTGTGCTTTACCATGAACCCGCGCATTGTCGTAAATATGTGCGTAACCATAAACCAAGGCATTACCATAAACCTGCGCATCACCATGAACCTGTGCATTACCGAAAACATCTGCATTGCCGGAAATCAAAGCATCACCGTAAACACGGGCATTATCATACACCTCAGGCACAGCCGGAAACCAAAGCATCACCATGCATCCAAGCATTGTCATACACCTTAGCATAACCCCCAACCCAACAATCGCCATAGTGAGAAAGATTGTCTTCTTTTTCTACATAACCACCAAGGTCACCAGCTTTAACATTACCAAAGTTTCTTAAAGCTCTAATTCGATAAAGAGTGTGGGTATACTCCATTCCAAATCTTAATATATGAACTTGCTTACTTTCTTCCGTTAGCTCGTATTTTATCTTCATAATTGTCTCATCAGTTTAGGCAATATACGGTTATGCACGCTATGACAGAGCGTCTAGCGAGTAACTCGATTGAAAAAATGTTTTTGAAAAGTAGCCTTCTTAAAAACTCTGAACGCTAAACTAATGAGATGGCCACGTTTAAATGGAGTACAAGATTAAGCTTGAAGACGTTCTTTCTCTTGAAGATTTTCCTTTTGTTCAAAAGAAATAACTTTCATTGGCGGTAAAACATCAACCGATTGAACTGGTTCTTTTACGTCAGTTTTAGCATTGAGTTGATCGTTTAACATATCAAACCACTCCATTTGTAAATCCACGTTTTTTCTTTTCTGCTGTAATTCCTTACTTTCTTGTTGAATTGACGTGGATAATTTTTTAAGTGTAGCTTGCTCTTCCTTGATAAGTTTGCTTAATTCCGCAAGAGACTCTCCAAACCTCTCTAGCAAATGATCAAATTTTAAATTATGCATTTCCTCTTTTAATGAACGAGTTCTTTCTTGAGCAGAATATTGTCTTGCAAGTTCATCTGTATCGTACTCACAGGGCATTACCTCTATATATTCTTCCATTAATTTGCTTGCATTTTCTATTCTCTTATGACGACTTACTAATCTATAAAATCGGGTATAAATTTCTTTTAACATTTCTTTTGCTTTCATATTCTTTCTTCAATTCAATAGGGCGAATTATCCCGCTGATGCTCATTAATCACGGAACTTTCCAAAAACGTAGATGTTGTTAACTGTGATCCATCTGGTACAGTAAGATTTTTCGCGGAATAAACAGCATCTTTATGGTGTTTTGTCATTGGAAAGTAGATTTTACGAGATTTGTTCTCATATGTATGAAGAAACCAATTTATTGTAACCCAAGATAACCCTTTGGATTGAGACAATTGAATAATTATGTTCCAATATTTTGGAGAAATACTATTACGATCGCGCATTTTACGCGCGGCTTCATAACTACATCCAACTTCTTCTGCGAATTGGCGTATAGATCCCCAGAACTCAATTAAATTTTTAACAGAAAAATTATTAACCATAGCAACAACAGTACATTACGTACAATTTAAAATCAAGATAAAATCGTACACATTGAACAGAAAAAATAGTGGATAATGTACAAATGATTCTTTTACCAAAAGATAGACTTAAAATGGCACGTGAGCGCGCCGGGTATTTAACACCGAGCGAAGCCGCACGTGCTATACCAAGTCTCAATGTTAATACATTAATTAGTAATGAAAATGGAAATCGCGCTATCTCGCGTCAAATGGCTGGACGATATGGAGAGGTATTTAATGTAGATCCTGGATGGATTTTGTATGGCAAGTCTTCTCAAGATAATCCTAGCCTCAGTGAGAGCGTTCCTTTAATTTCGTGGGTTAGTGCTGGAGAATTAAGTGAGCAAGACGGTATAACGGATTTTTTGGATTGTTCTATGATCGAAGCTGTCAATCTTCCAGCGGGTGAGTGGATTGCTTTGCGCGTGGATGGTTCGTCCATGAATAAAATTAGTCCTCCAGATTCTATAATATTTGTAAATATGCGAGATAAGAAACTTGTACCAAATGCTTGTTATGTCATTGCAGATGAAACTGGAAAGGCAACATATAAACGATATAGGCCAAATGATAATCCTCCTTTTCAACCCGCCTCATATGATAAAACAATAAATGCTCCAAAACTCGAAGGTGCTATCTCAATAATAGGTCGTGTACGGCGTACTATTCTTGAAATGTAATACTATAATCATCTTTCATCTACTTAAAATTAAATGCTATCAGTGGAATCGCGGCTGCGTTTTGTTGATTCCTAACAACAAGCCTGAGCATTTTTGACACTCTATATAATAAAGTGATTCTTATAGAGATAAAAAAACACAGATTATTTCCCCTTTTTTATTATTTTTATAAAATAAGTACAAAATGTACTTGACTATATTTGGTACATAATGTACTGACTTATATACACTACAAATAACCATTTGCCAACGTGAATGAGAGGGGATGGAAAATGAATAAACAGCTTTTTGTGAGTGCTGATGAGATCTTGTTGATTGTGTCCACTCACGATGATGATTACTACGCTAAACCTGGACCAATTGATGAAACTGAAATCATGGACATTATGGGCCAGATGGAAACTGTTGTAAGCATTCTTCGCATTGATCTTATGTCAAACCGCTATGATGATATTTCTGAAGAGGTTGCTGAACTTTATGTGCAAAAATACTTAGACGATTATGAGCATTATTATTTTTTAGAGGACGATCCATATCATTTTATAGCTCACAGTTGGGCATACAGTGATGTCTTAGACAAAATTAAGAGAACGGGAGAGTGCAACCCCATTCTACAGTAATTGTTGGCAATAATATTTTCTTCCCAGCACATCTGAAAAAACAATCCCAACACTATGAGGTCTGTAATGGAAATGCCTATCGCTATTTGGAACCATACAATTAATCAAGAAACTGTACAAACAGTCAATGCACGTGAGTTGTATACGTTCTTGGAAGTTAACTTCAATTTTAACGATTAGATAGCTAATCGTATTAAAGAGTACGGTTTCCTAGAAAATAAAGACTTTGTGAGTTTTACTAAAATTTTAGTAAAATCCAAACAAAACGCTCGTCCAAGTACAGAATACTACCTCACCTTAGACATGGCAAAAGAACTTGCTATGATTGAACGTAATGAGAAAGGTAAGCAAGCTCGTCAATATTTCATTGAGTGTGAACGAAAAGCAAAACAAATGAACTCTTCTCAAATTGACTACTCTAATCCTCAGGTCATCTTAGGTGTTTTTACGCACTTAAAAAATGAAAGTGAACGTAAGGATCATATCATTGCTCAATTAACTCCAAAGACAGAAGCACTTAAACCTTTAGAACAATCTGATAATTTGCTTAGTATAAGTGATGTAGCAAAAATATTAGACATGTGCTCTGAAGATTTAGCGAACTATTTGATCAATCGTCGTTGGATTTATTGCCGTACTGATAAAAGTTTGATGCCTTATTACAGTAAAATCAATGAAGGACTGATGGCTTATATACCCGAAACCATTCAAACAATCAGTGGACGAGAAAAGACCGTTCCTAGCGCAAAAATTACATCAAAAGGATTAAAACGCCTGAGTATGATACTTTGCAAACAAATCCACACTCAAGAAGAGATTAACGACTTTGCTAATGCCAAAGTTGCTGATTTTAAAAGAATGACAGCAACAACGCTTTCTTCTCAATACATCTAAAAATTAATCAAAACACACCCTTTTCAACACATGCGTGCTTCACGCCACAGGTGGGGTGTACCCAAAGTTAAGGATAACGATAATGACAACTCCTCTCGTTGCAAAAATGGCGCAACAATATGATTTATCAGAACAAGAATTTCGTGAAGCAATTTTCAAAACATGTATTAGCGGTAATATTTCTAATGCTGAGTTTTTGGTCTTTGTTTATCTTGCCAATGATTATGGATTAAATCCCCTGAGAAAAGAAATATATGCCATCCCTAAAAGAGGCGGCGGTATTATATCGGTTGTCTCTGTTGATGGGTGGCTCAAAGTCATACATTCACATGATAATCTTGATGGAGTGGAACTCCAAGAAAACTTTGATAATGAAGGCAATCTGTTTTCTGTTACATGCGCTATATATTTGAAAGACAAGAAATACCCCTTTAAAATCACAGAATATCTCAAAGAATGTAAGCGAAATACAGAACCTTGGAATCAATGTCCTGCTCGTATGCTGCGTCATAAAGCACTTATACAGTGTGCTCGTTATGCATTCGGTTTATCTGGTATCTACGATAAAGACGAAGCTGAACGTATCAATGAAGCTATTTACCTCAGTGAAGTTAATGATAATCCCCAAAACGAGAGAATATCTGATGAATCACTTGCGCAAATCAAAGAGTTAATGGAACAAACAAAAACAGAAGAGGAAAAAGTACTCTCTTACGCAAAGGTCACAAACTTTGCAGAAATGTCTCATGAGACAGGGCAAATTATTTTAAAGCGTTTGGAAGCAAAACAACACTTACAAATGAATGAAGCACAACAAGCTTTACCTTTACCAACACAACCAAACACACCAATTCAACAAGCTTCAATGGAGGTGTGATATGGAACAAAGAACTGCAGAGTGGTTTCAAGCCCGTTTAGGTAAAGTCACAGCCTCAAACATTAACAGCATCGTCGATAAAACAGCTAAAGGCTTACCAACAAGTAAATATGAAGAGTACAAAATCAAGCTTATTACAGAACGTTTAACTGGTAAAACAGTATCATCTTATGAAACGCCTGCCATGCGATGGGGAAATGAACATGAAGACAGTGCAATTGAAGAATATAGCTTTCTTTACGATACCCCTGTCACACGATGTGGGTTTATTCCCCATCCGACAATTGAAATGGCAGGCGCTAGTCCTGATGGTCTCATTGGAGATGAGGGCCTCATAGAAGTCAAATGTCCTCAAGAAACAACCCATGTCCGTTTTTTGCGAGACGGTAAAATCAAACCTGAATATATTTTACAAATGCAATTCCAAATGGCTTGCACAGGGCGAAAATGGTGTGATTTTGTTAGCTATCACCCTTTGTTTATAGATAAATCACCTCATTTGTGTATCAGGGCTCTACGCATTCCACGCGATGATGAACAGATTGAGCACATCAATAAAGCTGTCGAAACATTTTTAGCAGAAATAGAACAGGATATGCAAATCTTGACAAAAGCTGTTTAAACCCCATAGGGGGCGCTCTTTTCCTTACATCCCTCCCAACCAGCGCCCCCACCCATTTTTCAATCACTTTCAACACACATGCATATCTCATCACAGGTGAGGTGCAATCAAAATTAAGGAAATTCAACATGGCTCATCGCTACCCTACTATAACACAGCCGGCCATTGCTCGCGCTTTACGAGAAGCTAAAAAGCAAGGATGTGAATTAATTGAAATCAAACCAACCGGTGAACTCTTAATCTATCTCAAAGCAATAACAACACCATCAACTAAAGACTGTAATCTCTTTAACATTGATGATTTTCCTCCATTGGAAGATGAGCAAGAAGAATATAATACTCAAAACACTTGCCGTTCTGTTGACGGTATTAAGTTCTAGTCATGCCTAAACCACGGCCTCCCCACCTTGTCAAAGAAATTACGCGCCATGGTAAAACCATATGGTATGTGCGTATCGGGCATGGTCAAAGGTATAGGGTATACGGAACTTATGGAACGCAAGAATTTGTTGACAATTATACACTTGCTCTCAAAGAAGCGCAAAACGGCCTTCCAAGACAAATAAAACGTACTAGACTTATGGAAGGTTCTTTTGATTGGCTGATGCACCAATATTTGCAAAGCATGCAATGGCATAATCAAGCTGAATCAACCAAAAAAGTTAAACAAAGAATCCTAAATAATATTTCTCAACATATTGGTACTTGTTCCTATAAAAGTATAGAAAAACAGCATATTCTTGATGCGGTAGAGAGAAGACGTGAGACTCCTGCCGCTGCAAGGCATTTTTTGACAGCCTTAAATGGTCTTTTCAATTGGGCAGTTGATAATTCTCTTTTGCACAGAAACCCTGCCTTTAATATCAAACCACCCAAATCCTTTAATACAGAGGGTTTTTCTCCATGGTTAGAAGAAGACATCGATAAATATCATCAACGATGGCCTCTTGGAACACATGAACGCGTATGGATTGATGTTCTTCTCTACACAGGCTTACGACGGGGAGATGTTGTGCGCGTCGGTTGGAAGGATGTAACGGATAATATTATTCATTTAAAGACAGAAAAGAGCAAATTCCAAACAGATGTGTTTCTTCCCATTTTACCTGAGTTAGCAAAAACTCTTGAAACGGGTCCTATTGGTGATGAAACATTTATTTGTGGGAAAGGGGGCACGAAACTAACCAAAGAAACCTTTGGTAACTTGTTTAGAGATGCTTGTAATGAAGCGGGAATAAAAAAATCAGCCCATGGTTTGAGAAAATTAGCCGCAACAAGGGCTGCTAATGCAGGTGCTACGGTTTCACAACTTAAGGCAATTTTTGGATGGACTGAAGACGATATGGCATCACTCTATACAAAGACAGCTGATAGAAAACGACTCGCCATAGAAGCAATTAAAAAACTTCAAAAAGGTGCGGGATAGTGTACAAAAAAACTTAATGAAATCAATAAGTACAAATTCCCTTACCTTTGCAATAACTTATTGATTTTATTAATAACTGGTACGCCCAAGGGGAATCGAACCCCTGTTTCCGCCGTGAAAGGGCGATGTCCTAACCGCTAGACGATGGGCGCAAACCAGTGATGAGGCTTATAGAGAGGATCTTTTTACTTCGCAACCCCTATGAATGATTTTTTTACAAAAAACGCATTTTATTGGATTAGCTTAAATAATATATGTTGATGCAATTCGCATTATTTTACAAAACATTAAATGAGGAAATCTATGAAAAATTATAAAGCTGGTAGAAGCCTTGATGTTAGCAACGATAGTAACTGAATGATATTTTTATTATTTCCAATTTCGGTAAATGAGTGAAAATGATAAAGACTCGCAGTGTTTAATAGCTAAAGAACAATTTACCAAAACACAACAACAACTTCTTAATAATGCATATCATATGAAAGCTATTTTTTTAAGACAAAATCGTAGATTCATTAAATTTAATTGAAAAATAAGGGAATGTTGTGTTGTGAAGTTGAAAAAACATTGCATCAGATGTACGGAGCGGAAATCGATAATTATTTAAATACAGTGTTTTATTTTGAGGGTAATTTATTTATCAATTTCAAACTTTCAGATATTTAAACGCGATATATAAACGTTAGATTTATATCAAGGTTTAAAGTGGTGGGTGGAGTTCTTCTTGTTGGATATAGAAAATAACAACTACTTTAATATGTGTGATCTTACTTAAATTCTGCAGTATTTATATGCCTATACAGATTATAGTTTTTAAGTTTATTCTTTAAAAATGCAATTTTTGTGTTCCTCATAATTTTTAAATATTTGATTAAATGAGTGGATATTGTTGTCATTTTAAAAGTAGGAGTATAATAAATACCTAGATATTTATTGTGAATGAGCATGATTTGCATCAAAAGCAAGCGTTATTTCAAATATTTTCAATAAAAATAAGAAATTAGCAGGCAGTTTAAATAGTGGCGAAAGCTTTAAGGGTTGGAATTGGAGGCCTTGAACGGTTGGTACTTCAGTTGTTCGAATTTTACATGAAAAGGCAAATACTTTAACTTATCATTGCGGACGTCCCATAGAAGTTGTTGCTGTTAGTGCGCGTGATAAGAACCGTGATCGTGGAATTGATTTGAGTCATATTAAATGGTTTGATTCACCTGTACAAATGGCTTCTTCTAATGAAATCGATGTTTTTGTTGAATTGATTGGTGGTGAATTGGATGTTGCACTTGCTTCAGTTGAGGCAGCTCTTGAGGCAGGACATCATGTTGTTACTGCCAATAAGGCACTGTTAGCCCGACATGGAATAACACTTGCTACTCATGCAGAAGAAAAAGGCGTTTTTCTTAATTTTGAAGCTGCTGTTGCGGGTGGAATTCTTGTCATCAAGGTGATGAGAGAATCTCTTTCCAGTAACCGTGTATCACGAATTTATGGGATTCTTAATGGGACCTGTAACTATATATTAACACGCATGTTTACAGAAAGTCTCTCATTTAAAGACTGTTTGGCAGATGCACAAAAATTTGGTTATGCTGAAGCGGATCCGATTTTTGATATTGAAGGTCACGATACCGCTCATAAATTAGCTTTATTAACAAGTTTGGCATTTGGAACTGTCATTTCATTAGATGATGTTTATGTTGAGGGAATTAGTAATATTTCGCAAGTTGATATCCGAGCAGCTGATGAATTGGGTTATCATATTAAACTTTTAGGAGTTGCGTTAAAAACTGATACAGGAATTGAGCAACGTGTTCATCCAGCAATGGTACCCACATCATCTGTGATTGCACAAATTTATGTGTGTCACTAATGCGCTTGCTATTCAAAGTGATTTATTAGGTGAGTTACTATTTTCTGGTTCTGGTGCTGGGGGCGCAGCGACAGCTTTAGCGGTTATTGGAGATTTAGCTGACATAGCAAAAGCACATCCTGGTTTTCAATATAGAGCTGTTTTGGGACGGCCAGCATTAGCGCTTACCCCTTATAAAAAAACATGTATTGCTACCCACGCGGGGGATTACTTTATTCGTTTGAGTGTTCATGACCGTGCTGGTGTTTTTGCGATGGTTGCAAAGCATATGGCTGATCATGACATTTCATTGGAGTCAATTGTTCAGAGGTCTTTTGTAGAAGGTCAAATTGGGGGAACAAAAACAATTATTTTAGTCACGCATGAAACAACAGAAACAAACATACAACAGGCGCTTGCGGGAATCGCAAAAGATAGTCATCTTGTTGCAAGATCTCAATTCATTCGTATCGAACGTATGACATAAAACTGTGTAAATTTGTTTTATATGATCCTATTTATTTTTAATAATAAAGGGAAATTGATTATTTTTTGTAGAAGGCTTTCATTTTTACGGGAAAGTTTTATTGTTAATATTTGATAGTGAATGCTAATGTTGTTGGCTAATACTAATCTGGTAGGATTTTTCATATGCCCAAAGTAACTCAAAATATCTTAAATGGACTTGATCGTATTTTAACGCTTGAATTAGTTCGTGTAACTGAATGTGCTGCTGTTGCAGCGGCACGTTTACGAGGGCGTGGTGATGAAAAGGCAGCTGATCAAGCTGCTGTGGATGCAATGCGTCAGGAACTTAATCATCTACCTATTAATGGTACGGTTGTGATTGGTGAAGGTGAACGCGATGAAGCTCCTATGCTTTATATCGGAGAAAAAGTAGGGCTTCGTACTGGGCCAGAAGTTGATATTGCACTTGATCCACTTGAGGGAACTACAATTTGCGCTAAAAATTTAGCTAATTCGCTTGCAGTAATTGCGATTGCTGAAAAAGGTAACTTACTTTATGCTCCGGATGTTTATATGCAAAAAATTGCTATTGGTCCTGGTTATCCGAAGGGTTTGGTTGATATAGATGCTGAGCCTGCAGATAATATTTATGCTCTTGCAAAGGCTAAAGGAGTGGCTGTTGATCAAATTACTGTCTGCATTATGGACCGGCCTCGCCACACAGAATTGGTTAGTAAAGTACGTGCAACTGGTGCAGCGATCCATTTGATTGGTGATGGTGATGTTGCTGGTGTTATTCATACAACTGATCCAGATGAAACAGGTATTGATATTTACATGGGGATTGGTGGAGCACCAGAAGGGGTGTTAGCTGCGGCAGCTTTGCGTTGTATTGGTGGGCAAATGCAAGGGCGTTTAAAACTTGATACAGAAGAAAAAATTGCACGCGCTGCCAAAATGGGAATTAGTGATCCCAATAAAGCTTATACAATGGAGGAAATGGCAAAGGGTGATGTCTTATTTTCTGCAACAGGTGTGACTGATGGCAATATGCTTTCTGGTGTTAAATTTACACGCAATTATATTCAGACAGAAACTATTGTGATGCGCTCATGTACGGGCACGATCCGTAATATCAAGACACAACACAAAACCCAATCAAAATTTAGTTGATTTTTTTATTTTTTAACTGTTGTTTTAAAAAAATAAAAAAAACTTTTTAGAAGCTGTATTCTTATAAAACTTTGAGAATGAATCTTAAAGATATTCTCTAGTTTTTATGGGTTCCTTAAGTGAGTTGAACAGGATGCACCCAGCCATTTTTGTCTTCTATATTTCCTTTTTGAATGCCAATTAGTTGTGCGTGAAGTTTTGCTGTAATGTCGCCAATTGTTTCATTTCCAATGGTAAATTCTCCCCCTTTATATTTAAATCGTCCAATTGATGCGATAACAGCAGCAGTACCACAAGCAAAAGCTTCTTTAAGTTTACCATTTTTAGCGTCTTCTTTTAGAGATTCAAAAGAGTAAGGACGCTCTTCTATTGTTAGATTCATTTGTTGCGCTAACTTCAAAATTGAATCACGCGTTATTCCTGAAAGAATGGTGCCATTTAATGCAGGTGTTACAAGAGTATTATTTGCCATAATAAAGCAAATATTCATACCACCAAGTTCTTCAATCCACTTATGTTCAATCATATCAAGGAACAGCACTTGACTACAATTATTTTTAATTGCGTTATTTTGTGCAAGTAAACCTGCTGCATAATTTCCACTACATTTAGCAGCTCCCGTACCACCTGGACCAGAGCGGCTATATTCTGTTTCAAGCCATACACTAACGGTTTTTTCTCTTGTAAAATATGACTCAACTGGAGATGCTATGATGCAAAAAATATATTCTCGGGAAGGGCGGACTTTTAAGAAGCTTTCATTACCAAACATGAATGGGCGTAAATAGAGGCTAACATTTGGATGATCAAAAACCCATTTTTGATCAATTTTCACTAATTGATTGATAGCATCTAAAAAGATATCCTTTGGTAGCTCAGGCATAGCTAATCGTTTGGCAGATTCTGCAAAACGTTGTGCATTTACATCAGGACGAAATAATAAAATACGTCCATCTTTTGCACGATATGCTTTCAAGCCTTCAAAAATCCCTTGAGCATAGTGCAAAACGGTGCTTGCAGGATTAATCTCTAGAGATTTGTATTGAGAAATAATGGCATTATGCCAACCTTTCTTTTCAGTCCATTGAATAATACCCATATGATCTGTAAAAAATTGACCAAAACCAGGATTTTTTAAAATTTCTTCTCGTTTTTCATTTGATAGAGGTGATGGATGTTTTTCTATTTTAAATGGGAGAGATGATGTAAAAGAAGTCATAAATGAAACCTTCTGAGATTATATTTTATTTCTATATATTTTTACTGAGAAGATAACAAGATATTTCAATTATAATTTATGATTAGCAATTTTTTAGTATCAATGTTTTTATTGCAGATGTAAGATTGTTCTTAAATACTTTTTGACCATATCGTGAGAGTTTTAGTTTAAGAATTTATCGAAAAACTTAAAACTTTTGTAAATATTTATTGTTCTTCTGAAGTAAGAATCTAAATAACCTATATATGTATATCAATTTAAATAGTTAAACACAGGGGGAATAAAGAGAAGAATTTACAATGATTAATTAAACTCATTCATATGTGTAAGAGATGTGTTGAGCTATAAAACAAACAAAAATTAAATAATACGTATTTTACCTTATAAAGGCTTTTGGCTATTCTTGTGTTCATTATTTGTTTGCTTTTGCTTTTGAATTTTTTACAAAATTACAAGAACACGTCTTTATAGGATAATGCTATATATAGAATTGAATTAAGAAAAAAAGTTTGAAAAAATATTAAATGTAACGTCTCTAATATTTTATAAAAGTACATATCGCTATCGTTTTATGATGAAAAAACTTTAGATGAAATAATTTAATCCAATACAATTGAAAAATTAAATATGATGGCTAATGAATTACTACTTCGTATGAGGTCAGTATCTAAAATTAATGAGCAATTAAATTAGCAAAAAAATAAGTAAAACATAGCAACAGTTTTTAAGCTTGTTACTATATTTATTTAGCGTGTGACGAAGCAATTTCCGCCAGAGATTTTGATGTCTTCACAGAGATTTATAGCTTCATTACGATTTTGAGTTTGAATACGGACACGATAATAGGTCCCTTTTTCTGGTATAACAGTGGATTGAATATTAAAAGGACGTTCACCAATAAGAGATCCAAATTTAGATTTTAATTTTCTCAAAGAATTTTCAGCCAATTCAGATGTTGGGTGTGATGCAAGTTGTACATAGTAGTTTTCTGAGTTTTGTGTCGTTACTTGAGTCGATAGATTTGAACGATCACCTCTGTGTGTTTGTGCAGTTAAGTTAGGTTTTACAGATAAAGGCACTGGTATGAATGAATCTTTAGTTTTCTTTTCATCATCAGGAATAGAAGCACTTTCTGCGATAATTGTGTCAATATTTGTTGCGGAACTATCTTCTGTTTGCTTATTGTTGATGTTGGACGATTGCAAAGAAGCTGTAGAATTATCTTGAGGTTGATTAGCAAATTGATTAATTATTTCAGATTGATTAGTGGATGCTTTAGACTGATTTGTGAGCTTTTTATTTGTCTGATGAGCTGAAGTAAGTACCATTGTACCATCTGCTTTTACAATAACAGTTTGAACTTCTCGTGTTGGTACGGTATGGTCGAGCGCTTCTGTAATTGCATCTTCAATATTGGGTTCATCATGAGAAGAAGTATTTTCAAGTACCTTCTCATTTTCGAATGCTTCCTTATTTTCAGGTGCTTTCTCATTTAACGCTGTTAAATTTTCAGGCGTTTCAGAACTGTCAACGAGAGATTGTTGTGTGCTTTCTTGTGTTTCGCCTTTACTGATTTTTTGATTGTAAATATTTAAATTATGAATAACACTATTTTTAGTTTCAGTTGTTTCTGGTTTGACTTTAAAAGGCGTGTTGTCGGCATGAATAATGAGCGGGTTTTTATTTTCACTTGGTGATATAAAAAAGCGAAAATAGCTAAAAGCACTAATTGCAATCAGAATAAAAAGAATAATACCTTTAATAAAGCTTTTTTTAATAAAATTTTTCAAATATGAAGTTGCCAATACATGGGTAGGTAATTCGTCTGCAGATTTATGTTGTGAATTGTTGGCAAGAGGAGGGAAAGATTGTTCTTTGTTTTCAAAAGAAGAATAGTTAACACTCTGTTGCAAGGTGTTTATGGGTGAACTTTCCTCTGGATCTTGCTTAGTGCGATGAGAAATTTCGTTAAGAGAGTCATTTTGTTGCTGCTGTAAAAAATCTTCTGAAAAGATATTTCCTACATTGAATACTTCAGAAAATTCTTTTTGAAGATTATCAGCAGGTACATCATATTTGGGCGCTTCATAAAGAATTTTTGAAGCCATAATTGGTTCAGTTTTTTCTACGATTTCATCTGCAAATTTATAAGTGTCAACCTCTGGAGGAGGATTATCATTGTGAAAATGCCCATCTAGAAAAAAATTTTTTGTTTGTGTGTCATTTAAATTATTTTGATTATTCCAAATTTCACTCGCACTGTTTTGATGAGAAATATCTTCAGTAGTGTTTATATTGTTTTTAGAATATTGGGTTTGCGTATCTTTATATTCTGCAATTTTTGCAGTTTTGTCTTCTTGCTTTAAGAATCCACCATCATAATAATTATTACCCAAATTTTGTTGATTAACCCGCATCTCATAAGGAGAATTTACAGGTGTATGATGACCGCTTTGCTTGTCATTATAGTCTGATTGTGTATTGTTAGTTGTGGGCTGTTGTGCGTTTGTTTGTAAAAAAGCTTCAGTTTCTTCATATGCTTTTTTAGTGATTGTATTTTCATTTTGTTCGTCTACCTCATCAAGAAAAAAATTTTCTAAATTTGTGTTTAAATTATCTGTTTCAAAAAAAGAGTCGATATTAGTTTGTGCCGTTTTATCTTGTAACCCTTCATTCTTCTGAATGGGTAATGGGGAAAGTGCTTCTAAGATTTGTTCTTCATCATTATGGGGAGAATAAGAATGCATTCCTTCAGAAAAAGGACTATTTTTTTCTGAGTGATTATGAGTAAGGGGGGGGGTATTTATTGAAGCTGGATTGTTAACATTTGATTGTGAATTCCATTGCTCGTTTTGATTGTTAAGTGACAATTCACCCAGTGAATTATTTTCAAAATTGTCTTCTAAAAAGGGAAGGTCAAAATCATTATTTTGGAATAGAGTTTGAGGTATTGAGGAATCAGATTCTAACGAAGAGTGAATATGATGAGAATTTTGATTTTTATTTTGTAAGTCTGAATTTAAAATTTGCGTAAACTCTTCCACAGAATCACGCTGGTTGTGATCTTGTTGTTCTTTCTGCAAATTTTTGCGATTATTATCGCTCATAAAGTTTTCTCACATGATAATCTGCGTTTGAATGCAGTAAATTTGTTAATTTAGATTTATTATATTTGGAATTATAAAATTTTTTCTTTCAATCAAAAAAAATACATCTTTCTAAAAGAGGTATACAAAAAATATTTTTAATAAAGAATCCATTTTATAGCTTTGTAGAACTTTTTCAACGCATTTCTGTTGATGCTTTTATTCCGACAATTTGAAGTCCTGATGATAAAATATTCATGACAGCTTGAATCAAACCTAATCTAGCCAAAGATAATTCTTTATCTTTAAGTTTTGTAAAGCGTAAATTAGGATTATCATTACCTTTATTCCAATGTCCGTGGAAGTTTGAAGCAAGATCATAGAGATAAAATGCTAATCGATGCGGCTCTTTATGAATTACAGTTTGCTCAATGATACGTGGATATTCAGCAAGTTTACGTATTAATGATATTTCACTATCATCTATTAACCTGTCAAGATAGGGAATCATTATATTGCTTGAAAGGTTGTCGATATGCATGTTTTCTTGCGCTTGACGAAAGACTGAGTAACAACGTGCACTTGCATATTGCACATAAAAAATAGGATTATCTTTTGATTGTTCTGTTACTTTTGTAAAGTCAAAATCAAGAGGAGCTTCACATTTACGATAAAGCATCATAAAACGCACCGGATCACAACCAACTTCTTCTACAACATCGCGCAGGGTAACAAACGACCCTTCTCTTTTGGACATACGTACAGGTTGACCGTTACGAAAGAGTTTTACTAATTGGCATAAGAAAACGGCCAGTTTGGCTTTATCTCCAGAAATTGCTTTTGCTACTGCTTCTAATCGTTTCACGTATCCGGTGTGATCTGCACCTAGAATATAAATCATCTCGTCAAAATGGCGGTTAAATTTATCACGAAAATAAGCAATGTCAGCGGCAAAATAAGTATAAGAACCATCAGATTTAATCAAAACACGGTCTTGATCATCACCAACATCAGTTGAACGGAACAAAGTTTGCTCATGTGGTTCCCAATCTTCTACGATTTTCCCTTTTGGTGGAGAGAGTGTACCTTTATAGATATAACCATTTAAAGTAAGATCATTGATTGCACTGCGAATGGCTTGCGCATTATCAGCATAAAGCATTCGTTCGGAAAAAAAAACGTCATGATGAATGTTCAAAGCAGATAAATCATCGCGAATCATAGTCATCATTGCGTCAATTGCACGCTCTTTTACTATAGATAAAGCCTCAGATTTATCTATAGTAAGTAATTGGTCACCAAATTCTTGAGCAAGTGATTGTCCTAATGGTATCAGATATTCACCAGGATAAAGCCCTTCTGGAATTTCATTGATTGTTTGCCCAAGCGCTTGGCGGTAGCGCAACAAAACAGAATGCGCTAGTACTTCAACTTGCCCACCGGCATCATTAATGTAATATTCTTTAGTGACATTATAGCCAACAAATTGAAGCAAATTAGAAAGAACATCTCCAATAACGGCACCTCTGCAATGTCCGACGTGCATTGGACCTGTTGGATTTGCAGAAACATACTCAACATTGACTCGTTTACCCTGTCCTATTTGGCTACGACCATAGGCTGTACCTACCTCAATCATTGATTTTAACACGTCTTGCCAGAATAATTTCGTCAGTTTGATATTAATAAATCCAGGACCAGCAACATTAATGCATTCAATAGATTGGTCATTTTTTAGAAGTTCTATAATTTTTTCTGCAAGTATGCGTGGATTAAGTCCAACAAATTTCGCAAGCACCATAGCTGCATTGGTTGACAGATGACCATGCGAAGGATCTCGTGGGGGATCAACAGTAACTTTTGATAAATCTAAAGTTTCTCTATTTTTTCCTTTTATATCAGACAGCTCGATTAATTCTTTAATTTTTTTTTCGAAACTTTTAAAGATGTTCATATTTTAATTCCAATATTGTAGTCGAAATTAATTAAACGAAATCATCTGTATGGTCAAATAGTCGGTGGTATTCACGCAGTGCATAGTGATCGGTCATACCTGATAGAAAGTCAGCAATGAGACGCGCCAATTCCTGATTTGTTAAATGAATTGTCTTGTTGCACCAATTTTCAGGCATAAGTTCTGGATTTTTATAATAACAATCAAATAATTTTTGTATAATGCGTTTTGCTGCATTTCGACGCGTAAAGACTTGGTCATGATAGTAAAGATTTTTAAATAAAAAATCCTTTAACTGTTTTTCTTGAATAGCCATTGTGGGAGAAAAAGTAATAATAGTTTGTCCTGCCTGATGAATGTCGTCTACACTTTCAGGTTTTATGAGTGCTAAGTTTTCTTGTGATTGTTTTATAACATCCTCAACCATGACTGTTATTTGTCTGCGCACCAGTTCATAACCACGCCGAGTTTGGTCAAGCTGTGGATATTCTTGTTCAATATTATGTAATAGTGAAGCAGTGAGCGAAATATTTTCGAATTGATTAATTGTTAGAAAATGTGCACGTAAACCATCATCAATGTCATGAGCATTGTAGGCAATATCATCAGCAATGGCAGCGCATTGTGCTTCTAATCCAGCAAAACAGTCAAGTTCAAGATCTTGTTGTGTATTATATTGCAAAATATCAATAGGGACATTTTTATTGGAAGAATAAGGGCCTAAAAGAGGTCCATTATGTTTCACAAGTCCTTCAAGTGTTTCCCAAGAGAGATTTAGTCCATCAAAGTTTGCGTAACGGTGTTCAAGCTTTGTAACAATACGTAATGCTTGTGCGTTATGATCAAAACTGCCATAAGGTTCCATTGCTTCATTAAGAGCATCTTCTCCTGCATGTCCAAAAGGCGTATGCCCAAAGTCGTGCACAAGAGCAATAGCTTCAGCAAGATCTTCATCGAGATATAATGCACGCGCTAATGTACGTGCGATTTGGGAAACTTCGATCGAATGGGTAAGGCGAGTACGATAATGATCACTTTCATCGGCAATAAACACTTGGGTTTTATGTTTAAGACGTCGAAATGCATTAGAGTGGATAATACGGTCTCTATCTCGTTGAAAAGGTGTACGTGTGGCACTTATAGCTTCATTAAATAATCTACCACGGCTTCTTTGTGGATTTGTGCTATATATTGCTCGAGATTGGTAATTGAAATTGGTATTATTATCCATTGCAAGTTATCCGTTCTCACCTTAAATTTAAAATTAGTTTGTTATTAACAAACTTTTACCTGTTTAGGATACGTTTTCTCAACAGTTTAATGCAAGGGTGTGTAAAAATGAGTGTAAAAATATCAGATTTTGCTGCTAAGCGGATTGCACAGATACTTTCGAGTAAACCTGATAAAATAGCATTACGAATTTCTGTTGAAGGTGGTGGGTGTTCAGGATTTTCGTATAAATATGATTTAGTTTCTGAAAGTAGAAAAGACGATCTCGTTATAAAAAAAGATGGAGCGGTTATATTGATTGATTCACTCTCTCTTCCTTTCATGAGAGGAGCAGAAATTGATTTTGTTGATAATCTCATGGAGCAATCTTTTCAAATTCATAACCCCAATGCTGCCTCGTCATGTGGTTGTGGTGTTAGTTTTTCAATTTAGAATAGTGATTCTCCGACATTGCTTCTTGAAAAGATTTTTACTTTGGTCAACAATGCGGAGATGAGCATATTTACAAAAATATTACGTCATATTTTATGGTTGGCTATAATACCTGTTTTGTTGATTTGGAGTGGTAGTGCTTTTTCTGAGGAAAAAGAGCTTCAAAACTATAAACAAGAGCAAGCAATAACTTCCACTATACACTCTGAAGATCATGAACAGGAAGTTTTACTTTCTCCGGCCAAATTGATACTTAATGCTCGATTAACTCGTAATGGTGAAAATATTACAAAAGGATTAGTATGGCGTATTTATGCACCTATCTTGGGAATTGATAATAAATTACCACTAATCGCGACTTTTGAGGGTGGTAGCGCACATTTTGATTTAGAAGCGGGGAGTTATCTTGTTCATGTGTCATTTGGTCATGCAAGTATGGTAGATCAGGTAAATTTAAAAAATGGGCAAGAGTTCGTCAAAAATTTTAATCTTAATGCTGGTGGTATTATTTTTAATAGTACACTGCTTAATGGTACGGTTAACGAAAAGGAATTATATTTTACTATTTATAAAGATGCAGAGGAAAATGATGATACGGGCGTTATCTTGTCGAATGTGAAACCTCAATCGATTGTACGTTTAAAAACTGGTCATTACCACGTTGTTTCTCATTATGGTTCGGTTAATGCCATAACACGTTCAGATATCCAAGTAGATGCGGGCAAAATTATTGAGGTAACTTTTCAACATCAAGCAGCTCAGATTGTATTAAAGTTGGTTCGTCAAGAAGGAGGAGAGGCGTTGGCAGATACAAGTTGGTCGATTACTAATGAGTCTGGTGATATTGTTTATGAAGCAGTTGGGGCTTATGTTTCATTTGTGTTGGCTGAAGGTGATTATATTGCGATTGCTAAAAATAAAGATCAAATTTATCAAAAGGTTTTTTCAGTAGTTTCTGGTCGAGATGAAGATATAAATGTCATAGCAAATACCCAAAATATACAGAAATTTGATGAAACAATAAATTGATTATTATTTGTGAATATAAACTATAATTTGAAAATAGGTATAAAATTTTGGTTTTAGAATTTTCAATATTAAGTGTGTTTTTTGCCGGTGCGTTATCTTTTTTATCACCGTGTGTTTTACCGTTAGTTCCTCCTTATTTATGCTATATGGCTGGTATTAGCATTGACGATTTTCGTTCAGAAAAGGAGAATGAAAACGCATCTGTACGCTTGGCACTTTTATCTTCTGTTTTTACTTTTGTGCTTGGGTTTACAACTGTTTTTGTTGCTTTGGGGGCAAGTGCAAGTACAATTGGCAAATTCATTGGTTATTATCGTGATTGGTTTGCTATTGCTGCTGGAATTATTATTATTATTTTTGGTTTGAATTTTTTACATGTTTTTAAAATTAATTTATTATCTCGAGAAGCACGTTTTCAAACACGTAAAATTCCTACTGGGCCTTTGGGGGCTTATGTTGTAGGTTTAGCTTTTGCATTTGGTTGGACACCATGTATTGGCCCAATCTTAGGGCCTATTATAACGCTTGCAGGAACAAAAGAAACTGTGGGAGAGGGGGTTATCCTTTTAGGATTTTATTCATTAGGTCTTGCAGTTCCTTTTGTATTGGCAGCTTTATTTTCAAGCAGCTTTATGAAATTTTTGGGAGCTTTTCGTGTTCATTTAGGAAAAGTTGAAAAAATTATTGGTATTTTTTTGATTATCACAGGTATTTTATTTTTAACGGGCTATATTCAGAATTTTTCATTTTGGCTTTTAGAAAATTATCCTTTACTGAGCAATGTCGAAAATATCAGTTGGGATGATATTTCTCGTTGGTTTGGCTTTTTTCATTAATTTTTGTGTGTTTTATGATTAGAAGTTGTCTTTCTATTGTTCTTGCGGCAGGGGAGGGAACGCGTATGAAGTCGTTTCTCCCCAAGGTACTTCATAAGGTGGCAGGGTTACCACTTATATGCCATGTGGTGAAACAAGTAGAATTGGCAGGTTTTTCACAATTAGCGGTTGTCGTAGGTGCTGGTGGTGAAGATGTTATTAAGGTTGTTCAATCGTGTGTAAAAAATGTCATGATTTTTGAACAAAAAGAGCGTTTAGGAACTGCTCATGCTGTTTTATCTGCTCGACTAGCTTTACAAAAAGGAATAGATGATGTTCTGATTATCTTTGGTGATACTCCTTTGATTGAACATGCTTCATTGACACGGATTCGCGCTCCTCTTGCTATGGGAGCTGATGTTGTTATAGCTGGTTTTTATGCTCCTGATCCAACGGGATATGGCCGTCTTATCAAAAAAGATGGTAAATTTATAGCTATTGTAGAAGAAAAAGATGCAAGTGATGAAGAGAAAAAGAATTCTTTTTGTAACGGCGGAATAATGGCTATTAATGGGAAGCATGCGCTTTCTCTCTTGGATAAAATTAATAACGATAATGCGCAGCAAGAATATTATCTAACAGATATTGTTTCTATCGCATCACGTGAGGGGCTAGATGTTCGAGCCATTGAAGTACCTTTTGATAATGTTATAGGGGTTAATAATTGTTTTGAGCTTTCTGAAGTTGATACTTTATGGCAGAAACGTAAAGCACGTGATTTCATGTTATCTGGTGTGACAATATTGAAGCCAGAAAGTGTTTATTTTTCTTATGATACAGAAATTGAGCCAGGTGTTTTGATTGAGCCAAATGTTTATTTTGGGCCAGGGGTTAAAATACAATCTGGCGCAGTTATTCGCGCATTTAGTTATTTAGAGGGGGCTTTTGTTGGTGCAGATACGCAAATTGGTCCCTATGCACGTTTGCGCCCTGGGACAGAGTTAGCACGATCAGTTAAAATTGGAAATTTTTGTGAAATTAAACAAGCAAAAGTGGGGGAAGCTGCTAAAGTTAATCATTTGAGTTATATTGGTGATGCAGAAATTGGTTCGCATACTAATATCGGAGCGGGTACAATTACGTGTAATTATGATGGTTTTCATAAATATAAAACTATGATTGATGACAATGTTTTTATTGGATCTAATTCAGCACTTATTGCTCCATTAATTATTGGAAAAAATTCCTATATCGCTTCAGGAAGTGTTATCACTGAAGATGTTCCTATAAACAGTTTGGCTTTTGGACGTGCACGACAGGTAATAAAAGAAAATCGTGCAACAAAATTGCGTACACATTTATCAATAGACAAGCAAAAAAAGTAAATATTTCAATTTCTTTTTTTGTTTTATAGTGCTCTAAGTAATTATAATAAAAATTTATCCTTTTTATGATCATAGCATATTCTATTTCATGTGGTCGCCTAAAATTTTGAATGAGGTTAGTCTAATTATTTATTAGGACTGTTATAAACTAGTGATGTAGATTGGAGCTTTCTAATGTGCGGAATTATCGGAATTGTTGGAAATAAACCTGTTGCATCCTATTTAGTTGATGGCTTGAGGCGTCTTGAATACAGAGGTTATGATTCATCTGGTTTAGCAACAGTATCTAATGGGCACTTTTATCGTATTCGAGCTGAAGGTAAGTTGGCTCATTTAGAAGAAAAACTAAAAAACACACCTTTAAAAGGTAACTTAGGGATTGGCCATACGCGTTGGGCTACACATGGCATCCCCGTAGAACGCAATGCTCATCCTCATATGACTGATCGGCTTGCAATTGTGCATAATGGTATTATTGAAAATTTTATAGAATTGCGAAATGAACTCATCGAAGATGGTTATACTTTTGAAACAGAAACCGATACGGAAGTTATTGCTCATTTGATTACCCGTGCGTTAAAAAATGGTCTTTCTCCGCAGGAAGCAACATGCACAAGTTGGAAGAAATTAAAGGGTGCTTTTGCGATTGCTCTTATTTTTGAAGGTGAAGATAATCTGATAATTGCTGTTCGTTCTGGCCCTCCTTTAGCGATTGGCTATGGTAAGGATGAATTTTTTGTAGGGTCAGATGCAATTGCTTTAGCTTCATTTACAAATCGTATAAGCTATATGGAAGATGGGGATTTGGCTGTTCTTACACGTGAAGGGGTAACAATTTATAATGCAGATGGGCAGCAGACGGAACGTCCCATTACAACGTTATGTGATGGAACTTTTTTTGTTTCCAAAGGTAGTCATCGTCATTTTATGCGCAAGGAAATATTTGAACAACCTGATGTTATTTCTCATAATTTAGCGCGTTATCTTGATCTTGGAAATTATAAGGTTCGCTCACTTGAAAATTCAATTGATTGGAAGAATGTTAACCGATTATTATTTGCAAGCTGTGGAACTGCTTATTATTCGACTTTAGTTGCGCGTTATTGGTTTGAAAGTCTTGCTGCTTTAAGTGTTGATAATGACGTGGCTTCTGAATTTCGTTATCGGGAACCACCTATGACAACTGATGTGTTATCGGTATTCGTTTCTCAGTCCGGTGAAACAGCGGATACATTAGCATCTTTACGCTATTGTAGGGATTGTGGTGTAAAAACAGCGACAGTTGTAAATGTTGAGCAATCAACAATGGCAAGGGAAGCTGATTTTGTTTTACCGATATTGGCTGGTCCAGAAATTGGTGTTGCTTCAACGAAAGCTTTTATTTGTCAATTGTCAACACTTGCATCAATGGCTCTGTGTGCAGCTAAACAACGTGGGCGCCTTTTAGAAACGGTAGAACAGCGGTTAGTTCAACAGTTAGCAGAAGTACCACGAATTTTAAATGAGGTTTTAAAGCTTGATAATACAATTGAGCACATTTGTCGTGATTTAGTACACGCAAAAGGTGTTCTCTATCTTGGGCGTGGTACTTCTTATCCGATTGCTTTGGAGGGAGCACTCAAATTGAAAGAACTTTCCTATATTCACGCTGAAGGTTATGCAGCGGGTGAATTGAAGCATGGACCGATTGCATTGGTTGATAAAACACTGCCAGTTATTGTTATTGCACCTTATGATAAATGGTTTGAAAAAACTTTTTCTAATATGCAAGAAGTGGCAGCACGCAATGGCCGTATTATTTTGATAACGGATAAAAGAGGAATGGAGGCCACACGTTTTAGTTCTTCGTCGACTATCATTTTGCCAGAGGTTCCAGAATTTATTGCGCCTATTATTTATACTTTACCTATTCAGTTAATAGCTTATCACATAGCTGTTTTATTGGGAACAGACGTTGATCAACCTCGTAATTTGGCAAAATCAGTAACAGTCGAATAAAAAATTGTTTTATGTCTTTGGGAGGCGAAAAATAATTAAATATGAAAGTCTATACAACAGCTTAGAATTGGCATTTATTATCAATGATAAGAATTTTATTGTCTAATTGAAGTTTTTTAACTGTAAAAAATATTTATCAACTATTGTTTTGGGCTATTAAGAAAGAATAGGATAGTTTTTTAGGAGATATGAGAAAAATAATATATTTTATTTTCTAATGGCTTATACAAAAGTTTTAAAATTCATGTATTCATTTGGTTCACACACAGGTTTTTGCAAAAACATTTTTTAAGATAATTAAAGCTTGTTTAGCAATAGAATTTTAGGTGATTTTGTTCGTAAGTAGGCTTTTAAAAGTTAGCCTGAACGTAAAAGTTGAATGGCGTCATCATGTCTAAAAAGGTAGAGAAGTAAGCGTAAAGCTTGTCCTCGTTCTGAAGAAAGGTCGGAATCGTGTTGCAAGAATAAACATGCATCTTTTCTTGCCATTAACAAAAGTTTATGGTGCGCTGTAAGGTTTGCTATGTGGAATTCAGGCATACCAGATTGTCGTGTTCCTAACAGTTCACCTTCTCCTCGCAAACGCAAGTCTTCTTCAGCGATTTTAAAACCATCTTCTGTATTACGTATGATATTAAGGCGCATTGCAGCCGTTTTTGTAAGTGGGGCTTTATATAGTAAAATACAAGAAGATTTTTTTTCTCCTCGTCCAACGCGTCCACGCAATTGGTGTAATTGTGAAAGACCAAAATGCTCCGCATGTTCGATTATGATGATTGATGCATCAGGAATGTCTACTCCTACTTCAATAACTGTAGTTGCAACTAGAATACATGTTTCTCCACATTTAAAAGACGCTATTGCTGCATTTTTTTTAGCGGTGGACATTTTTCCATGTATCATACCAACACATGCGCCAAATCGTTTATGGAGGATGGCAAAACGGTTTTCAATCGAGGTGAGTTGAAAGTTTTCTGATTCTTCTACCAAGGGACAGATCCAATAAAGTTTTTCTCCTTTTTCTAATGCAACTGCAATTCGTTCTATAAGTTCATTGATTCGCTCTAGAGGAAGAGTTGCTGTAGTGATTGGTTTTCGTCCAATTGGTTTTTCTGTGATTTTTGATACATCCATGTCACCAAAAGTTGTCAATACCAGTGTGCGTGGAATAGGGGTGGCTGTCATCACTAATATATCAGGTTTATGACCTTTTGCTGTAAGGGCAAGACGTTGATTTACTCCAAAACGGTGTTGCTCATCAATGATGGTTAAAGCAAGATTATTATAAGTAACATTTTTTTGTATTAAGGCGTGGGTGCCGATGATAATAGAGGTTTTTCCTGACAAGATATCGCTAAGAATATTTATGCGTGATTTTCCTTTTTCTCGTCCAGTTAAAAGAACTGTTTGTAAACCGATTTTTTCAGCAAGAGGAGCGATCATAGTAAAATGTTGTCGTGCAAGCACTTCTGTGGGCGCCATTAAAGCTGACTGACCTGAATTTTCAGCAATTTGTGCCATTGCCATTAATGCAACTACAGTTTTTCCTGTTCCTACATCACCTTGGAGGAGCCTTAACATAGGTTCAGGTGAAGCCAAGTCATTTGCAATATCCTGTATTGCTTCTTTTTGTGCATTTGTCAGTTGAAAGGGTAAAGATTCAAGCAATTTTTCTGTATAAACCCCTGTTGGTGGACGAGAGGCACCTGAAAGAGATTTTGTTTTTAAACGTACAAGACCAAGAGCTAACTGGCCAGCAAGAAGTTCATCATAGGCAAGACGTTGACGTGCTGTACTTTTTAAAGCTAAATCATTAGGGTCTGTGGGTGCATGAATACGATGCAAAGCATCAGAAAAAGAAGAAAATTGTTGCTGTTTTTTAAGGTTTTCCTCTATCCATTCTGGCAAAAGAGGAATACGCTCAAGAGCACCTTGCATTGCACGTTTTAATGCTCTTGCCGATAGACCTGCGGTAGAAGGATAGATAGGTTCAATTAGTGGCATCTGGTTTAATTGTTCACTGGGAGCTATATGATCGGGATGAACTATTGAAAGTTGCCCATTAAACCGTTCAACTTTACCTGATACAATTACTTTTTTTCCTTCAGGGAGCTGTCTTTCTAACCAAGAACGTTGAGCGTGAAAAAACACTAAATTTATATTTCCTGTTTTATCGTGACCAATGACACGATAAGGTGACCGGTTGTTACTATTTGGTGGTGGTCGGTGTTGATCGATTATGATTTCAAGAGTAACAATCTTTCCTTCTGGTGCAAAAGCAATGTCAGACCGCATTCTTCTGTCTATAACAGAATGAGGCATCAGTTGGAGCAGATCAATTATGGTCGGTTCACGTTGTGAGAGATTAATGTTTAAGACTTTAGCCAGTAAGGCATATATTTTTGGGTTCACTCCTGGAAGAGTGCGAATAGAGGTTGAAAGAAGGTTAAAGAGGTTTAAATACATAAGGGAATTTAGCCTGCTCTTTTCATTTTTTCTAGTACTTTAAAGGAGCTTTTTGGGGATAAATTACTCAGTTTATGAGAATAAATTGTATTATTTTTAATTTTAAGCCTTAGACAGCAAGAATAAAAAATTAAATTAACAAATGTAATAAGAACAGTGCAAGAAGGGTAGCTAATATCAGTAATATTATATATGATATTAAGAGAATTGGAGTACTTTCTGGGTATGCGATAATGTTAAAATATAAATTGAATACGGGGCAACTAGAGTACTTTTTATTATGAAAAAAATAATAGTTGCAGTTTGGCATTTATGTTGTGATGGGAAATTATGAAAATGCCAGCAAAAAAAGGAAAAATACTAAACAGTAAAAATTCTCTTCCTCGCTTTATTCATTTGAGGGTGCATTCAGCTTATTCACTTCTTGAAGGAGCTTTGAAAATCAGGCAAATTATTCAACATGCAATTTCTGATCATGCACCGGCAATAGCTATTACAGATACGAATAATTTGTTTGGCGCTTTAGAGTTCTCTCAGTATTGTTTTACAGATGGTATTCAACCTATTATTGGTTGTCAGCTTGCGATTGATTTTGACCATGAGAATTATGATCCACGTTTAACTAAACCACGTACCCCTTCTGATTTTGCTTCTATCGTGTTATTTGCTGCTAGCGAAGCAGGCTATACTCATTTGATTCGCCTTGTTAGTCACGCTTACCTTGATAAGAGTGATACGGATCTTCCTCATATTAGGGCTGATTGGCTATTATCACAAAATGAAGGAATTATTGCTTTAACTGGGGGGTGGAGTGGCCCCATTAATTTGGCTTTAACAGAAAATAAAAAAGAACGAGCTATTGAGCATTTAACTTATTTGAAAGAAATTTTTGGTGATCGTCTTTATGTTGAATTACAACGACATAATTCTTACAATCGAAAAGTTGAAGCTGCGCTTGTTGAATTAGCTTATGCGCATGAAATTCCTCTTGTTGCAACTAATGAGGCTTTTTTTCTAAATAAAGAAGGGTACGAAGCTCATGATGCATTGATGGCGGTGGCAGAAGGGCAGATCGTCTCTAATCCAAATCGCAGACGTGTGACGCCAGATCATTATTTGAAATCACAAGATGAAATGGTTTCATTATTTTCTGATCTTCCAGAAGCTTTAGAAAATAGCGTTGAGATTGCATTACGTTGTCATGCTTTTGTACCAACTCGAAAACCTATTTTACCTCGTTTTACAGAGCGATCCGTGGATCCAGATTCTGCTTTAGAGGACGAAGCTAAGGAGTTGTTAAATCAGGCTAAAGCTGGTTTAAAAATGCGTCTTGAAACAATTGGTTTGGCTGAAGGTTATACAGTTGAAGATTATGAGCAACGACTGGATTATGAAATTTCAGTTATCACACGTATGCGATTTCCTGGTTATTTTCTTATTGTTTCGGATTTTATAAAATGGGCAAAAGGCAATGATATCCCTGTCGGTCCAGGGCGTGGCTCTGGCGCCGGTTCACTTGTTGCCTATGCCTTAACTATCACTGATGTTGATCCCTTGCGTTTTTCTCTCTTGTTTGAGCGTTTTCTCAATCCAGATCGTATTTCTATGCCGGATTTTGATATCGATTTTTGTCAGGATCGGCGGGAAGAGGTTATTCAATACGTTCAGGAAAAATATGGACGTGATCAAGTGGCTCAAATTATTACATTTGGTAAATTACAGGCACGTGCGGTATTACGTGATGTTGGACGTGTTTTGGAAGTGCCATATCGTCAGGTTGATTACCTTAGCAAATTAGTTCCTGCTATGCCTGGCAGTAATGTTGAGTTGGCAGTGGCTATTCGAGATGAACCTAAATTTAAAGAAGAAAAGAAAAAGAATCCTGTCATTGGACGCATGTTGGATATAGCACTTCAGCTTGAGGGGCTTTACCGCCATGCATCAACTCATGCAGCAGGAATTGTTATTGGTGATCGACCGTTGTCAGAGCTCGTACCAATGTATCGCGATCCACGTTCTGATATGCCAGTTACCCAATTTAACATGAAATGTGTTGAGCAAGCTGGTTTGGTAAAGTTTGATTTTCTTGGTTTAAAAACGCTCACTGTTTTAAAAATGGCCACGGATTTTGTTGCACGAAAAGATGTAAAGATAGATTTGTCGAATATCTCTCTTAATGATGAAACGACTTATACTATGTTAGCACGTGGTGAGACAGTTGGTGTATTTCAAGTTGAAAGTTCTGGTATGCGTAAGGCACTTATCGGGATGAAGCCAGACCGCATTGAAGATATTATTGCGCTTGTAGCGCTTTATCGTCCTGGTCCAATGGAGAATATTCCAACATATAATGCACGCAAACATGGGAAAGAGGAAATTGCTTCTATTCACCCTAAAATAGATCATCTGGTTAAAGAGACACAAGGCGTTATTGTTTATCAAGAACAAGTTATGCAGATTGCACAGGTACTTTCTGGTTATTCTCTTGGAGAAGCGGATTTATTGCGCCGAGCTATGGGTAAAAAGATCCACAAGGAAATGCAAAAACAGCGGACACGTTTTGTAAGTGGCGCTGTTGATGGTGGTATTGATAAAAATCAAGCTGAAGTTATTTTCGATCTTTTAGCAAAATTTGCGGACTATGGTTTTAATAAATCACATGCTGCCGCTTATGCCATTGTTTCATATCAGACAGCATATATGAAAGCACATTATCCAGTTGAATTTTTAGCTGCTTCCATGACATGTGATATGACAAATACGGATAAGTTGAATGATTTTCGACGCGAAGCGTTAAGGCTAGGAATTAAAGTTATTGCACCTTGTGTGCAAACATCGTGTCGTGTTTTTGAAATAGGTGAAAAGTGTATTTATTATTCCCTTGCGGCTATTAAAGGTATTGGAGATTTAGTAGTTGATCATATTGTCGCTTGTCGGGGAGATAAGCCTTTTAAAGATCTGGAAGATTTTTGTGAGCGTATTGATCCTCGTATTGTTAATAAACGTGCGATGGAAAGTTTGATTTATGCAGGTGCTCTTGATTGTTTTCAGGTTGCACGTGAGGTTTTACTGGCAAGTCTTGGAACTCTTAATGCACGTGCTATTCGTATTCTTGATAATAATTCTAGTGGGCAGACTGATATATTTGGAATGATAGGTGGGCCGAAAGAGCCTTTGATTTTATCGCAAGCATCTCCATGGTCTTTGGCTGAAAAACTTCATTATGAATTTCAAGTAATAGGTTTTTATTTTTCTGCTCATCCTTTGGATGAGTATCAGGCTATTCTTATGAAAAAACGCGTTCAAATTTGGAGTGATTTTTCTGATGCAGTTAAAAAAGGAGCAACTGCTGCTCGACTTGCTGGAACTGTTGTGGCAAAACAAATTCGCAAAACAAAATCTGGTAAAAAGATGGGGGTTATTCAGTTTTCTGATACAAGTGGGCACTATGAGGCAGTTATATTTTCTGAGGGGCTTTCTATTTACGAGGATATGTTAGAACCGGGAAAGTCTTTTATTGTTACAGTGATTGCAGAAGATCGCTCTGAAGGAATTGGTTTACGTATTGAAACTATTCAGTCCTTAGAAAAAGAATCAATACGGGATCGTAAAACAATGCGCCTTTTTGTAAAATCAGTAGACATTCTTCCACAAGTTGAGCAGCATTTAAAATCTGGTGGCAATGGGGAAGTGGCATTTATTTTGATTCAAGAAAATGGGTTACGAGAAGTTGAAGTTATGCTTTCAAAACGATATAAAGTAAATTTGCAAGTGGCGAATGCTATAAAAGCAATTCATGGTGTGATCAACGTAGAGTTGAGTTAGATCAACAGTGATGTGACTATTATTTAGAGTGCAGATTTTGTAGTTTTTACTCTATCGTTTTTAAATATTATTTTCTGCCAGATTCATAGCATCATAAGTGTAAAGCCAATCAAGGCCAGATATAATATTTTCTGATGAACGAATTTTCATCATAAAGTTACGTGCAATCGCTAGGGGACCAGTTGCATGGTAAACTAGTTTATTAAAATCTCCACGTTTTTTTATGGCTGTAACGCGAGGTTTGCGTATTTTTTCATAAAGTGAAATAGCTTCAGTGAGTGAAAAATCATTGATTGAGAGCACTTCTGCTAATGTAGCGGCATCTTCTATCGCCATAGCAGCACCTTGTGCTGCAAAAGGTAAGGCCGCGTGTGCACAGTCACCAACAAATACTTGCTGTTTTAAACCTATAAAACGGTTATGATTCATTTGAAACAGTGGCCAATAGTTCCAGTTATCAATATGGTCAAACAGTTCGATGATTTTAGGATTCCAGTTACTGAAAAGGGCTTTGAGCTTTTCTTTATTTCCTTTTTGATTCCATTCTTTTTGTGAATTGTCTCCATGAGTGATAGCTACAAAGTTAAAAATTTTTGCTGATTGAATGGGATAGACAACAAGATGGTTTTTAGGTCCCATCCAGGCAGCAATTGTTTTTGTATTTTGCAATAAAGAACGAAAGTTTTTGGGAAGATTTTTGAATGTTTCTGTTGCACGCCAAGCAATTAAACCGCTAAAATCTGCTTTTTCATGAAAAGGGGCAAGTTGGCGTAGCTTCGACCAAACACCATCACATCCAATAAGAAGTGATGTAGAATAAAATTGGTGTTGTTGTATTTTAGTTAATTCTTCTGTTTTTATAGTTTCTATATTAACACTGTGGGTTGTAGTGTAAGTAGGTAATGATACGATATTTTCACCTAATTTACATGTGATAAGAGGGTTCTCAAGAACAGCATTATATAAAGCTTTTTGTAAATCAGCTCGATAAATCGTAATATAAGGAGCTTTCCAACGTTTTTCAGATAAATTGATAAGATCAACATGAAAATGCGTTTTTAACGATATACCGTCTTTTAACTCAAGAAAATGCGGTTTAAGGTCTGATTCTATTATTTTTTTTAGAACTCCCCAACGGGTAAGAATACGTGTTGCATTTGGGGTAAGTTGAATGCCAGCGCCTACACTGTCGAGTTGTTTACATTTTTCAATAAGAGTGCTTGCAATTCCCTTTTTGGCAAGTGCTAAAGCAGAGCTTAAACCAGCAATTCCCGCTCCGATAATGATTGGCGGTTGATTAATGATAGCCATTTTATATTAAAAGTTATAGCGGATTATTTACGGGATATATGCACCCTATTGGATTTGTTTGATTGAACGGCAATGAGTGGTTATAACGGTAAAGTGTTGAACAATAGGGGCAAATTTTTTCATCATCTGCTCCCATATCGATAAAAATATGAGGATGGTCAAATGGTTCTGTAGCACCTACACACATGAATTCTTTTACACCAATTTCAATTATTTTATATCCACGGTCATTTTGAAAATAGAGAATATTGTGGTCGGACATTGTGTACAAGCCTCCAGATAAACATGCCTGATAAGACATGATTGGGATCAAATATTTTAAATCACACGTTAACTTTATTAGTGTGTAATCAAATCCACTATAATGCAAGATGCTTTTTAAGACAATTTGCAATTGAAGATTCTTCCAATTATTTTGAATTTTAATGTAAAGATAGATTATCTGAGGTATATGAAACAGACAGTAACGGATCAGATTGCTACTCAAAATATAACGATGCAAGATCCAGCACGATTTATTAATCGAGAATTTTCGTGGCTAGAATTTAATAATCGTGTTGTAATGGAGGCTGCTAATCCGAAGCATCCTTTATTGGAACGCCTACGTTTTCTTGCAATTTCAGCGACTAATCTTGATGAATTTTTTATGGTCCGTGTTGCTGGCCTTATTGGTCAAATTTGTGCAGGGATTGTAGAACGCAGTGCAGATGGACGAACCCCACAGGAACAACTTGATTTTATATTAACTGAGATTTCGCATCTGCAGACTAATCAGCAACAAAAATTTTGTGTTTTACGTCATGAATTAAAACAGAATAATATTGAAATTATTCATTCTGATAGCCTTTCAGAAATTGAAAGATTATGGCTTGAAAAGCATTTTTTAAATACAATTTTTCCTATTTTAACGCCCTTATTTATTGATTCTGCTTGCTCTTTTCCATTTATTCCTAATTTAGGGCTTTCTATTGTATTCCAATTATTGCACTATGTTGATCAACGTCCTGTGACAGCATTATTGTGTATGCCGGCTGATTTGAAACGTTTTATTTTACTTCCTCGTGAGAGAAGTAGTTTTCGTTTTATCGCGTTTGAAGATGTTATTAGCCTTTTTGTTAGTCATTTATTTCCTGATTATGAAGTTAAGGGAAATGGTATATTTAGAATTATTCGTGATAGCGATATAGAGGTGGAAGAAGAGGCTGAAGATCTTGTCCACTTTTTTGAAACTGCACTTAAAAGGCGTCGTCGTGGGCAAATCATTCGAATTGAATTTGATGTGAAAATGCCTGAAGATTTGCGTCAATTCATTACAAATGAACTTGCAGTTTCTGGTAATTGTATCAGTATTTTAAATGGATTGTTGGCACTTGATATGATATCAGAAATTGTTTCTATCCCACGTGATGATCTGAAATTTGTTCCTTATAATCCTTACTTTCCTGAATGTGTGCGCAAATATAATGATGATTGTTTTGCAGCTATTCGTGAAAGTGATATTATTATTCACCATCCTTATGAATCATTTAGTTTTGTTGTGCATTTTTTACGTCAAGCTGCTCAAGATCCTGATGTTGTTGAGATCAAGCAAACTCTTTATCGCACGTCGAATGATAGCCCGATTATTGGTACTTTGATTGACGCTGCCAAACGGGGTAAATCAGTAACCGCTTTGATAGAACTTAAAGCACGTTTTGATGAAGAAGCTAATATTCGCTGGGCACGTGATCTTGAACATGCAGGTGTTAAAGTTGTTTTTGGTTTTATTGAACTCAAAACACATGCTAAAATGTCTTTAGTAATAAGGCGCGAAGAGAAGCGTCTTCGTTTTTATGTGCATCTTGGCACAGGCAATTATCACCCAATTACCGCTAAAATTTATACTGATCTTTCTTTTTTTACCACTGATGATGCTATTGGTCATGATGTCGCATTACTTTTTGATTATATTACTCAATATAAACAACCAAAGGAATCAATGAAAATTGCTTTTTCTCCATTAACACTGCGCAATCGTATTCTTGAACATATCGAAGAAGAAACTGTCAATGCACAACAGGGGCGATCTGCTACTATTTGGATGAAAGTGAATTCGTTAGTTGATCCTGAAATTATTGATGCTTTATATCGCGCAAGTCAAGCTGGTGTACAGATTGATTTGATTGTCCGTAGTATATGTTGTTTAAGACCCGGTATCTCAGGAATTTCGGATAATATTCGTGTCAAATCAATAATAGGGCGGTTTCTTGAGCATAGCCGTATTTTCTGTTTTGGTAATGGTAAAGATTTACCGAGTGAAAATACCATAATTTATTTTGGTTCAGCCGATATGATGACACGTAATCTTGATCATCGTATTGAAGTGTTGGTTCCAGTTTTTAATAAGGCAGTTCGTCGACAAATTCTTTCACAAATTATGTTAGCTAATGTTATTGATAACCAACAAAGCTTTGATATATTGAGCGATGGAACATCAAAACGTATAACGCCGTTAAAAGGTGAAAAATTATTTAATGCGCAGGAGTATTTTATGACCAACGCGAGTCTTTCTAAGGGGGACAAATTTTTAAAATCTTCTGCCTTACGTTTAATTGCATTGCGTCGGCAGAAAAAAAAGACATATAAAGACTGAAATATCAATGACATGTATAAATGCTCAGGGTCGACTGAAAGGGCGTAAACCCATTGCGGTGGTCGATATTGGTTCAAATTCTGTTCGACTTGTTGTCTATGAAGGTCTTGTACGCTCGCCGACAGTTTTATTTAATGAAAAAATTCTTTGTGGTCTTGGTCAAGGTGTTGCAAAAACTGGTTTTTTAGAAAAAAAATCAACTGAAATGGTATTGCACACATTGAGACGATTTCGTGCACTTTGCCAACAGATTGGTGTGAACGAAATTCATGCTTTAGCAACAGCAGCAGTGCGAGAAGCAAAAAATGGGGTAATTTTTATTCAGGATGCTGAAAAGATCTTACACGATAGAATACGCATTCTTTCAGGAAATGAAGAGGCAGTTTATTCAGCTTATGGAGTTATTTCCACCTTTTATCGTCCAAATGGTGTTTCTGGTGATCTTGGTGGTGGAAGTCTTGAGCTTATTAATATTTATGATTCTAATTTAGGTGAAGGAATAACGCTACCATTAGGTAGTTTGCGGTTGCAGTATATGTCTAATAACAATATTACAGTAGCAACAAAGATTGCTCACGAGAAACTTTATGGAGCTTCTTTTATGCATAAAAGCACGCCACATTATTTTTATGCAGTAGGAGGTACATGGCGTAATCTGGCAAAACTTCATATGGCAGCTAAACATTACTTGTTACCTGTTGTACACGGTTATGAAGTTGATGCACTTGAGATAAAGGATTTTCTGTACCTTGTAGTTACTGATAATATTGATAACTTGAAAGGTATTTCGGCTATTTCAAAGAATCGTCGTCAACTTTTAGCCTATGGAGCGGTCGTTCTTATTGAACTTATTCAGTATATGGGTTTAAAAAGAATAGTTTTTTCTGGAGCTGGAGTTCGTGAAGGTTTTCTTTATGCACAATTACTGCAAGAGGTTCGCATTTCTGATCCTTTAATTGCAGCGTGTAAAGAGATGGCTATTTTACAAGCACGCTCACCAAAGCAGGCAGATGAACTCATTGATTTTACTACGAATGCGTTTAAAGCTTTTGGAATTTCAGAAACTGAAGATGAATATCGTTATCGTAAAGCTTCTTGCCTTCTTTCTGATATTGGTTGGCGTATACATCCAGATTATCGAGGTAATGAGGCAGCTAATCAAATAGCGTTGGGATCTTATCCAGGGATTTCTCATGAAGGACGCATTTATGCTGCATTAGCTGTTTTTTTTCGTAATGCGGGTTTATTTTCCGATAAAGAAATTCCAGATATTCTTAAATTAGCAACTCATGATATGGTTGAAAAGGCACGTATTCTTGGTGGGGTTATGCGTATTGCTAATCTTTTTAGCGCTTCTACTACAGGGATTTTATGTGATCTATTATGGCAGAAAAAACAAGATCATGTTATATTACATATTCCAATACGTTATTCTGATTTAATAGGTGAACGGCCTTTGGGGCGATTAAAACAATTATCCAAAATAACAAAATTACCTTTGATGTTTGAAATTTCATGATTCTTTCATAGATGAATTAAGAGCCTGTTTTTGTTAAAAAAACAACATATCCGAACTTATTATATGCTTAATGGATGTATTTCTAAGTAGAAATATCTTTTATAAGTTAAAGCTGCTTGGTTGTTATTTCTCCATTATGAAAATAAAATGCTAGCTGGCCTTTTAGCATTTGTTCTGCTTTTTGACCAAATATTTCATAACGCCAGCCATTCATGGCAGGGATATTTTCTATTATAGCACCATGGGCGATTTTTTCTAAATCATTGGAAGTTGCAATAATTTTAGGAGCAATGTCATTTTCATTTGCAACGAGTTTTAATAATACTTTGAGCAAATCAATTGCAGCAGCTGTTTTATCATGAATAGGATTATGCTTAGGAAGGTCAGGTAAAGAAGCAATATCAACTTCAAAGCTTTCATGGATAGCTTTGATTAATGCTTGTGTAGTTGATGGGTGATACCCACTTTTTTTTAAGCTGCGCAAACGCTTTAGTTCAAGTTCGTCTTTTGGTTGTTGAATTGCAAGTTCAATAAGGCATTCGTCTTTCATAATATGACGACGCGGAACATTATGCTTGCGTGCTTCACGTTCACGCCAAGCAGCGACTTTTTGTAACACAGCCAGTTCACGAGGAGCTTTAACTTTTCCTTTCACTTTTTTCCATGCGTCTTCTTCTGGTATATCGTAAGTTGTTGGTGTTAAAAGAATCTCAAGTTCATCATTCATCCAATGGGTTCGTTTGTTTTTTTCTAATTTCTTTTTCAATGAAAGATAAACGTCTCTTAAATAAGTTACATCAGCAAGTGCATAGAGCAATTGTTTTTCAGAGAGGGGGCGGTGGCTCCAGTCTGTAAAGCGAGATGATTTATCAAGATGATGCCCGGTGCAGCGTTGTACAATTTGATCATAGGAGATAGAATCACCAAATCCACAAATAGATCCTGCTATTTGTGTATCAAATAGAGGGTAGGGGATGATTCCCCCGAGATGATAAATAGTTTCTATATCTTGGCGCGCAGCGTGAAAAACTTTAACAATTTTTTCATCTACCATCAGGTTAAAAAATGATTGTAGATCAATATCTGGTACCATTGGATCAATAAGCATTGTAACATTTGGAGATGCAAGCTGAATCAAGCACAGTTGAGGCCAGAAGGTTGTTTCGCGGATAAATTCAGTATCTACGGTTACAAAATCAGAATTACTCAAAGCAGCAATTGCAATTTCAAGTTCTGTTGTCTGTGTAATAAGTTTCATCATTTCATTATAACATAAGTAGATTAAAATTGTCTTTTGTTGTATTTTTTTTAGGTTTTTTGGGGAATATCTTGACAAGTAGCTGCCAAAAATCGTTTGTAACGCGTATGAAACAATTATAATTTAAAGGCAGAAAACTATGCACCGTTATCGCAGTCATAATTGCGCCGCGCTTCGTAAATGCGATGTAGGAATACAAGTCCGTCTTTCAGGGTGGGTTTATCGTGTTCGTGATCATGGCGGAATTCTTTTTATTGATCTACGAGACCATTTTGGAATCACACAGATTGTTGTTGATCCTTATTCACCTGCTTTTAAAACTGTTGAGAAAGTGCGTGCTGAATCAGTTATTCGTGTGGATGGAGAAGTGCGTGCACGTGCTGATGAGGTTATTAATGCCGCTTTACCAACGGGTGAGGTTGAAGTTTTTGCAAGTGAAGTGGAAATTCTTTCAAAATCTGATGAACTTCCTCTACCGGTTTTTGGTGAACCTGATTACCCAGAAGATATTCGATTGAAATATCGTTTTCTTGATTTGCGTCGAACAACTATGCACAAAAATATAATGCGTCGCACTGAAATTATTGCTTCCATAAGAAAGCATATGCAAGATTGTACCTTTACAGAGTTTACAACACCACTTCTAACGGCATCATCACCGGAAGGAGCACGCGACTTTTTGGTTCCAAGTCGTATACATCAAGGAAAATTTTATGCACTGCCTCAGGCGCCTCAGCAGTATAAACAATTATTAATGGTTTCTGGTTTTGATCGTTATTTTCAAATAGCTCCATGTTTTAGAGATGAAGATCCGCGTGCAGATCGTTTGCCAGGTGAGTTTTATCAATTAGATGTTGAGATGAGTTTTGTTGAGCAGGAAGATGTTCTTTCAACGATGGAGCCTATTGTACGTTCTGTTTTTGAAGAGTTTGCAGATGGAAAGTCTGTGACACAAAGTTTTCCTCGTATTTCGTATGATGAAGCAATTCGGAAATATGGCTCAGATAAGCCCGATTTACGCAATCCAATTATTATGGAAAGTGTTTCTCAACATTTTTATGATTCGGATTTTAAGGTTTTTGCTCAGATTTTAGCTAATGATAAACATGCGCAGGTATGGGCTATTCCCGCTAAAAAAGGGGGCAGTCGTTCTTTTTGTGATCGTATGAATGCATGGGCACAAAGTGAAGGGCAGCCCGGTCTTGGCTATATTTTCTGGCGTCAAGAAAATGGAATCTTTGAAGGGGCTGGTCCTGTCGCTAAAAATATTGGTGAACAGAGAACTGAAGCTATTCGTGTGCAACTTGGGCTTGAAAGTGGTGATGCGTGTTTTTTTGTTGCAGGAAATCCGAAAAAATTTGCGTCTTTCGCTGGTGCTGCGCGTGCACGAGTAGGAGAGGAGTTAGATCTTATCGATCATAAATGTTTTTCTTTAGCATGGATTGTTGATTTTCCATTTTTTGAATGGAATGAAGATGAGAAAAAACTTGATTTTGCGCATAATCCTTTTTCAATGCCTCAGGGTGGAGAAGAGGCTGTTGATTGTCAAGATCCTCTCACTATCAAAGCTTTTCAATATGATCTTGTTTGCAATGGTTATGAAATTGCATCAGGTGGAATTCGTAATCATTCACCAGAAATGATGTTGAAGATTTTTAAGCTTGCAGGCCTTTCTGAAGAGGTGGTCGAAGAACGTTTTGGTGGTCTTTATCGTGCATTTCATTATGGAGCTCCACCTCATGGTGGCATGGCGGCTGGTATTGATCGTATCGTAATGCTTTTGCAAGGTGTAAAAAATTTACGTGAAATTTCTTTATTTCCTATGAATCAACAAGCGCTTGACCTTTTGATGAGTGCTCCATCTGAAGTTTCTGCTGTACAGTTGTCTGATTTAGGAATTCGAATTGCTCGCACTGCTAAAAATGATTGATAAAATTAATTGTCATTTTGATGCTAATTTATTAGAGATTGTATTTAAAAATGATAAAAATAACCTTTATAGAGTAATACTTCGCTTTTTCCTATTGACTGATAAAATAAATAGTAAATATTCTTTTCTACATTTGCAAAATTAGTCTATTTCCTTATTATTTTTTACTCATAATAGTTATTTAAATAATATAATTTTTTAAAATATTTAGGTACTAAAAATTTACACTTAATAGGCCTTATGGCATACTTATTTTTATTTTAGAAGTTTCTATTCATGTACTATGTCAGATAAAATGAGTCAGCCTTTTGATAAAGAATGTATTGAGCCAGTAGAATTGTGTTCCGCTTTGCAGGAGCGCTATTTGGCTTATGCGCTTTCTACTATTACACACCGTGCGTTACCTGATGTACGCGATGGGTTAAAGCCAGTGCATCGGCGTATTATCCATGCGATGCGTTTATTAAAGCTTAATCCTGGACAGTCCTATGCTAAATGTGCGCGGATTGTGGGTGATGTTATGGGTAAATTTCACCCTCATGGTGATGCATCTATTTATGATGCATTAGTACGCTTAGCTCAGGATTTTGCTGTTCGTTACCCATTAATTGATGGGCAGGGCAATTTTGGGAATATTGACGGTGATAATGCTGCAGCTATGCGTTATACAGAAGCACGTATGACTGAAGTTGCGGCATTGTTACTTGAAGGGATTAATGAAAACGCCATTGATTTTCGTTTAACTTATAATGAGGAAGATGAAGAGCCTGTTGTTTTACCGGGGGCTTTTCCTAATCTTTTAGCCAATGGTTCATCAGGTATTGCTGTTGGTATGGCGACATCTATCCCACCGCATAATGTTGCTGAATTATGTGATGCGGCATTGCATTTGATTGCTCACCCCAGTGCAAACAATGAAGATTTAAATCAGTTTGTACTTGGACCTGATTTTCCAACAGGTGGTATTTTAGTTGAGCCTAAAAAGAGTATTGAAGAATCATACCGTACAGGGCGTGGGTTGTTTCGGTTGCGTTCACGTTGGCATCAAGAACAAAGTAGCCGCGGTTCTTATGTCATTGTTGTTACTGAAATTCCATATCAAGTACAAAAATCACGCCTTATTGAAAAAACGGCAGAATTATTACTTGCACGGCGTTTGCCGATGCTTGAAGATATTCATGATGAATCTGCAGAAGATATTCGTATTGTTCTTGTTCCCAAAAATCGTACAGTTGATGCTGAACTTTTAATGGAGTCACTTTTTAAATTAACTGATTTTGAAGTAAGATTTCCTCTTAATCTTAATGTTTTGACTTTAGGTAAAGTGCCTAATGTTCTTTCTTTGCGTGAGAGTTTACAGCAATGGCTTGAGCATCGTAAAGAAGTGCTTGTTCGTCGCTCAAATTATCGACTTAATGAAATTAATTACCGATTAGAAATTCTTAATGGATATCTTATCGCATATTTAAATCTTGATAAGGTGATTCAAATTCTTCGTGAAGAAGATGAACCCAAAAAAGAATTGATTGAACATTTCAAATTAACGGACAATCAGGCTGAAGCTATTCTTAATATGCGGTTGCGTTCTTTACGTAAACTTGAAGAATTTGAAATTCGTAAAGAATTTCAGTCTCTTAAGACTGAAGAGGTGCAATTACAAGCCTTATTAGCCTCCAATATGAAACAGTGGAAAATCATTTCAGATGAAATCACAAAAGTTCGGAAAATTTTTGGACCTGAAACTGTTTTAGGCAAAAGACGTACAACGTTTGAAGATGCTCCAAAGCACGATGTCAATGATATTCAGCAAGCAATGATTGAAAGAGAACCAGTAACTATTATTATTTCTGAAAAAGGTTGGATGCGGGCTTTAAAGGGTCATTTGAATGATTACAAGATGCTTTCTTTTAAAGAGGGTGATTGCTTAAAATTAGCATTGCCAGCGTTTACTACGGACAAAATTGTCATGGTGAGTACTGGTGGAAAATTTTTTACTATTAGTGCAAATGTTTTACCTGGAGGAAGAGGGCACGGTGAACCAATTCGTATTTTAGTGGATATGGATGGTGAACATGATATTTTGACAGCTTTTGTGCATAATGCGCAGGAAAAGCGGCTTTTAGTTTCAGCATATGGGAATGGTTTTATTGTTTCTGAAAATGAAGTGATTGCCAATACGCGAAAAGGAAAGCAAATTATGCATGTAAAATCTCCTGATAAGGTAAAACTTTGCGTTCCGGTAAATGGTGATTATGTCGCAGTGGTTGGAGAAAACCGAAAAATGCTTATCTTTGCCATAGAGCAAATACCAGAAATGAGCCGCGGTAAAGGTGTTCGTTTGCAACGTTATAAAGATGGTGTTGTTGTTGATGCTAAAACCTTTAATTTGTCAGAAGGTTTAAGTTGGCAAGATACAGCTGAACGCAGTTTTAATCGCCAGTCTGATGAGCTTATTGAGTGGATGGGAACACGTGCTGGAGTGGGGCGCTTGGTTCCAAAAGGATTTCCGAAATCAGGAAAATTTTCTAATTAATATGACAGTAGCATATAAATCATTGGCTTAAAGTGCACTAGCAATAGGCTTTAGGCTCTTTTAAATTTATCGACAATAGTAATTTAAAGGGATTATTATAAAATCCCTTTAAGAGCTGTGTTTATTTAGAGTGATGTTTACTAAAAAGACTTCCACGCTCAGCCCATAATACAAGAAAGATAGCTATAAGACTGAGGAAGAAAAATCCTGCTGAATTGGGGATCATTGTTTCATCAAAGCGTTGTGCGATGAAGAAACCGATACCTGTAGCGATGGATGTTTGAAGAAAACCAGATACAGAAGCTGCTGTTCCAGCAATTTTTCCTAAAGGCTCAAGAGCAAGTGTATTGAAATTAGCCATAATACCACCGCACGTAAACATTAGTATAGAATAAAGTATCATGTAAAAAGAGAAAGAGATAATACCGCCTGTTAAAATGGATGCGATAAACCAGACGCATGAAATGGTACAAAATAGTAGAAGCATACTATGACCAATGCATCGCATTCCAAGACGATGAACAAGTCGAGAATTTAAGAAAGCTGATACCGCTTGAAATGCAGCACTAGCTGCAAAAGCTACAGGGAACAAAATCCCCAAGTTATAGATCCCTTCATATATTTGTTGCGATGTGTTAACAGCAATAAAGATGCAGCCTAACATAATGGAAGTAGCAAGCGTGTAACAAAGTGCAGTCCGGTTGGTAATGACAAGGCATAACCCACCTTTAATAGAAGAAAAGGAAAGAGAGCGCTGTGTATGGAGAGTTTCAGGTAAGCGCAGGTAAATCCAAATCATCAATCCAAAACCAACAAATGCCATGAATATAAAAATAAGTTGCCAGTGCTCAAGAAATAAGATCGTCTGGCCTATTATTGGTCCGAGCATTGTTGCAATGAGAAAGACCATCATGACTATGGACATAACTTCTGCCATTTCTCGACCGTTATAGAGATCTCGTACCATGGAAATTGTAAGCACACGCATTGCAGCGCCCCCAACGCCTTGAAGAATACGAAGAATAAGCAATAAGGGAAAACTTGTTACATATGCACAGCCAAGTGCTGTTAATGAATAAAGGGTAAGGCCCATGAGGACAAGTTTGCGTCGCCCGAAACGGTCACTTATTGGGCCAAAAAATATTTGTGTGACACCGAAGCTGATAAGATAACAAGAAATGATATAATGCTGATCATTTTCGTTGATGATATGAAAGCTATTTAAAATATTAGGCATAGCTGGCAGCATAATATCAATGGCTATCGAATTAATTGCCATCAGTGCTGCAATGATAATGACAAATTCTTTATATCCAATTCTTTTTTTGATTGCATCTATATGCTTTTGTTCGTCAACCAAATATGACATATACACCCTTTAAAATAAAAAAATCTGACTGAATAACAGTTCGTAAGAGGCTAAAAAAATTAAAGTTAATTTTTTATGATATATTACAGGTAATGTCTTTTTCTTTGAGTAGTTTTTGTAACTCATCACTTTGAAACATTTCTTTAATAATATCGCAACCGCCAATAAATTCACCTTTGATATAGAGTTGTGGAATTGTTGGCCAATTTGAATAATCTTTTATTCCCTGACGCAATTCATCAGAAGTTAAAACATTAATTCCTTTATAATTTAATCCTAAATAGTCAAGGATTTGAACAACTTGCCCAGAAAATCCACATTGTGGAGTATTAGGGGTTCCTTTCATGAATAAAACGACATCATTTGTTTTAATTTCATTATCAATAAAATCGTAAGCAGTAGTCATTTTTATTCCTTATATTGGTTACATTTTAGGAATTACAGTTATGTTAGTTTTATTTTAAATCGTATTAACAAAATGAATGCAAGAAGAAATTTGTAAATTATTTAGGTACACTTGTTTGAAGTGCTAAGGCATGAAGCGCACTTCCCATATTGCCTTTAAGAGCATCATAAACCATTTTATGCTGCTGAACACGGCTTTTACCCCGAAAACTTTCCGAAATAACTTCTGCAGCGTAATGTTCACCGTCTCCTGCAAGATCACGGATTGTCACTTTTGCATCGGGAATTCCTTCACGAATAAGAGTTTCAATTGCATGAGCATTCATTGCCATGAGTTATTCTCCTCTATTTATTTGTTATTTTTTATAGCTAATGGAAATAAATCATTATTTATTTCTCACCCATAAACTCTGGAAACCAGCTTTCATAAGCCTGTGTCAGTTTAGATACTGGAAGTGTTAATACATCTTTTATGTCAAGTACATTGCCTTCAACTGTACCAAGCTCCATTAAAGAAACTTCGCTTGTCTGAGCAAGTGTTTTAAGGTCATTAAATTTATTAGGATTAACTGCTAACAGGTAACGTCCTTGATCTTCACCGAAAAGTTCGGCATGATGCGGTAATTTGTTGCTTAATTTTGCTCTAATTCCTTTATTTGCTTTAATTACCATTTCTGCAAGAGCAATGGCCAATCCTCCATCAGAAATATCATGAGCAGCATGAATAAAACCATAATTAATGACATCGCGAACGAATTGACCATTCTTTTTTTCAAGCTGTAAATCCACATAAGGTGGTGCACCATCCTCAATATTTAAAATATCACGTGCATAGATTGATTGTCCTAAATGTGAGCCACAAGGGCCAATTAAGACTATAATATCTCCGTTTTGCATATTGTTTATTGTAGCCATTTTTGACCAATCATTAAGAATACCAACACCAGCGATTGTAGGTGTAGGAAGAATTTCTTCTCCATTGGTTTCATTATAAAGAGAAACATTTCCTGAAACGATTGGAAAATCGAGTACTCTGCAAGCCTCACCTATACCTTTAATGGCAAAAACTAGCTGCCCCATAACTTCAGGTTTTTCAGGATTGCCAAAATTGAGATTATCAGTAGCAGCTAGTGGTGTTGCGCCTGTGGTACTAATATTACGCCAACATTCTGCAACGGCTTGTTTTCCTCCTTCATAGGGGTCAGCTTCACAATAACGAGGCGTTACATCAGAGGAAAAAGCAAGAGCACGTTTGTCTCTATTGTCTATGCGAATAACACCTGCATCACCCCCTGGGCGAGTGAGGCTATTACTCTGGATAATTGTATCATACTGTTCATAAACCCATCGCCGTGAACTTTGATTGGCCGAATTTAATAAGGTAAGCAGTGCATCGCCGAGGTTTTCAACTTTTTTAACTTCCTCTAGTCTAAGAATTGATTTTTTAGGGGGCTCTATCCAAGGACGATCATAAGTTGGAGCTTCATCTCCAAGTTCTTTGATTGGTAGATTAGCCACTTCTTGCCCTTGGTGTAATACGCGGAAACGTAAATCATTTGTTGTTTTTCCAATGACGGCAAAATGAAGTCCCCATTTATTAAAAATTTCAGATGCTTTTTTTTCAAGTTCTGGTTTAAGAACCATAAGCATACGTTCTTGACTTTCAGAAAGCATCATTTCATAGGCTGTCATATTTTCTTCACGAACAGGTACGTTATCAAGATTTAGCTCTATTCCTAAATCGCCTTTTGCACCCATTTCAACTGCAGAGCATGTTAGCCCTGCTGCACCCATATCTTGAATACCAATAACCGCTCCTAATGCCATCAATTCTAAACAAGCTTCAAGCAGACATTTTTCAGTGAAAGGATCACCCACTTGAACAGTTGGGCGTTTTTCATTGATTGTATCATCAAATTCAGCAGAAGCCATTGTAGCTCCACCAACACCATCACGTCCTGTTTTAGCACCAAGATAAACAATAGGAAGTCCCACACCTTGCGCTTTGGAGTAAAAAATAGAATCTGTTTTTGCTATACCAGCTGCGAAAGCGTTAACAAGAATATTACCATTATAACGCTTATCAAAATTGACTTCTCCACCAACAGTCGGGACACCAAAAGCGTTTCCATAACCACCAATTCCAGAAACAACACCCGAAACCAGATAACGTGTTCGGGGGTGATCAGGAGATCCAAACCGTAATGCATTCATACTTGCAACAGGGCGAGCACCCATTGTAAAAACATCACGTAAAATGCCACCAACACCTGTTGCTGCACCTTGATAAGGTTCAATATAAGAGGGGTGGTTATGACTTTCCATTTTGAAAACAACGCATTGATTGTTGCCTATATCAACAACGCCAGCATTTTCACCAGGACCTTGAATAACACACTTTCCTTTTGTTGGTAAAGTTTTGAGCCATTTTTTAGAAGATTTATAGGAACAATGCTCGTTCCACATTGCAGAAAAAATTCCGAGCTCAGTTAATGTTGGTTCCCTACCGATTAGCTCCAAAATACGTTGGTATTCATCGGGTTTTAAGCCATGTTGTGCGATTAATTCTGGTGTAATGGCAATGTTATTGTGAAGGTTCATTAGTATTTCCATTATATTGATAAAATTTTAATATTTGTTATCATTTTTAATACAGCTGTTTAATGTATTGGTAATTTCATTATTTGATAATGAAGCTATTAAAGGACTAATAAGTTAAGGCTTTAGTTAGTTGTACTTTAAACTCAGTGGTCAAATTTTTAAAAAAATTATAAAGCACGATTAAAATACAAAAGTGATTTGAGCTTGAATAATGAGCATAAAATTTAAAAGAAAGACCAAATTTGTAGTGAAACTTTGAACTTTCAAACCATATCTGATGTGTATTTAGAATAATATATTTCATCATTGTAAGTGTAGAAATTTGTTTGGTAAAGTTTATTTCATACATTAATTTTTTGATTCTAAAACACTTTGAAATAATAAGCGGCCATCATCACCACCATGTGCAGCTTCAATAAAATTTTCAGGATGAGGCATTATACCAAGAACATTGCCAGTTTTATTGACAATACCAGCAATATCACTAACTGAACCATTAGGATTTGTATTTTCTGCATAGCGGAAAACAATTTGCTTATTGTCTTCCATTTGTTTTAGTGTATCATTGTCAACGAAGTAATTTCCATCGTGATGGGCAACAGGGCAGCGAATAATTTGCCCTTTGGAATAGCATCGAGAAAATTTTGTATCAGCGTTAGCGACTTCAAGTTTTATTTCACGACAAACAAATTTTAATGAAACATTGCGCATTAAAGCGCCTGGTAATAATCCGGATTCTAGCAAAATTTGAAAACCATTACATATCCCCATAATTATGACACCTTTTTGTGCTTTTTCACGGACAGCTTGCATAACTGGCATCCGCGCACCAATAGCACCACATCTTAGATAGTCACCATAGGAAAATCCCCCAGGGATAACGATCATATCGACCTGAGGAATTGTTGTTTCCGTTTGCCAAATCTTGAGTGGTTGAATGCCTGTTATGTGATATAATGCCGCAATCATATCTTGATCGCGATTTAATCCGGGTAATTGAATAATAGCAGTTTTCATCGAGTGATCCGCTCAAAGAAGTTCTATAGTGTAGTTTTCAATGACAGGATTTACAAGCAATTGCTCACACATTTGTTCAAGTTTTTGTTTTGCTGTTTCAGCGGGTATGTTATCGAGAATGATATCAAACACTTTTCCTTGGCGAATAGATTGAATACCAGTAAAAGCTAAATTATTTAAAGCACTAGTGATCGCTTCTCCTTGGGGGTCAAGAACGCTGCTTTTTAAGTTAACTATAACGCGTGCTTTCATTTTTATTTCCTGTTATTTAAAGAATTTTTAAAAAGAATGGCTCTTTTTTATAAAGCAAGGCTGTATTGCATCACTTTGTTTCTCATTTGACTAAAACTGGGCCACTTGGTCGTTGAGGGTCATTTTCATTCATAATACCAAGACGTTTTGCAACATCTTGATAAGCATTAATAAGTCCACCCATATCACGACGAAAACGATCTTTATCCATTTTTTCTTGCGTTTGCATATCCCATAAACGAGCAGAATCAGGTGAAATTTCATCAGCAAGAACGATACGCATCGTTTCACCTTCCCATAAACGACCAAATTCTATTTTAAAGTCAATCAGTTGAATGCCAACGCCTGCAAAAAGCCCAGAGAGAAAATCATTAATACGAATTGAAAGTTGCATAATTTCTTCTATTTCTTGCGGAGCAGACCACCCAAAAGCAGTAATATGTTCTTCCGTTACCATTGGATCATCAAGAGAATCGTTTTTGTAGTAAAACTCAATGATAGCTTGTGGAAGCACTGTTCCTTCTTCTAGTCCTAAGCGCTTAGAAAGGGAACCTGCAGCAACGTTACGTACAACAATTTCCAGCGGAATAATTTCAACTGCTTTGATAAGCTGTTCACGCATATTAATCCGTTTTATAAAATGTGTTGGGATGCCTAAACGACCAAGTTGGGTAAAAATATACTCTGAAATACGGTTATTTAAGACTCCTTTACCATCAATGATTTCATGTTTTTTTGCATTAAATGCAGTCGCGTCATCTTTAAAAAACTGAATATAGGTACCTGGTTCAGGCCCTTCATATAGGATTTTGGCCTTACCTTCATAAATACGGTGACGACGGTTCATCATAATTCTCTATTCGTTGAAAAATCTTAATATTATTAATGAAAAAACATTATCTTAATTAGCAACAATTCTCAATGAATTGCTATAATATTTACTACAATTTTTGTTATTTAAAGCATATTAAATGAGATTTAAACTTTTATAGTCTGGCAAAGATATTAATGCAATCAGGCAAAATGAATAATTTGTTTTATGTTTTTCAGCATGAATCTGTGTAGGTAAAAATATTTAAGCTTCTTATAGGATATGTGTTAAGTAATATCGGGTACAATGACATAAATGTATTTTCTGAGAGTGATTCATATTGTCTTTAAAGCTTTGCAAGGAAATGGGAAAAAACTATCAGTCCTTCAGGCCAAGGACCATGACCAGATTCCACATTAATATGTCCAGATTGTCCAGCGTCAACAAAAAGTGCATTCCAGTCTTTGGCAAGATTTTCTGCTACTGAGAATTGGCAAAATTTATCATTGCGACTTGCAATAACTACTGAAGGAAAGGGGAGTTTTTTGCGATGATATGGACCAAATGTCATTAAATGCTTTGGGCGTATTTTTTCATTTTCTATATCTGGTGGGGCAACAAAGAAAGCACCATAGACTTTTTCTGCGTTTTGCGTAATTGCGTGAATAACTGTTGGCACTCCCAATGAGTGGGCAATAATAGCAACAGGTTTATTGGCTTGTGCGATGGCATTTTTTACTTCATTAGTCCATTCTTTGCATACGGGTTTTGACCAATGAGCTTGTTGAACACGACGGGCGGTAGATAATTTGTGTTCCCAACGTGTTTGCCAATGATCCGGACCAGATCCTTTATAGCCGGGGACAATAAGAATATCGAGTTGATTTGCTTTCATGAATGTCTTTCTTTATGAAAACGTACTTTGAACTAGTAAAAACAAAAGATCTTTTATTTTTTTTACAGTTATTGTTATTATCCAAACACACGTCTAAAAATTGTATCAACATGCTTAGTATGGTAAGCAAGGTCAAATTTTTCGCGAAGATCTGCTTCATTTAAAGCTTTTGCTACATCTTCATCTTTTAACAATTCTTCTAGAAAATCTTTTCCTTGTTCCCAAACTTTCATCGCATTTCGTTGAACAATGTGATAAGCATTTTCACGACTTATACCAGCTTGTGTGAGTGCTAAAAGTACACGTTGTGAATGAATAAGACCACGGAATTTATTGAGATTTTCTTGCATATTTTCTGGATAAACGATTAAATTTTCAATCACAGATATTAATCGAGAAAGAGCAAAATCAAGCGTAATGGTAGCATCAGGACCAATATAACGTTCAACAGATGAATGTGAAATGTCACGTTCATGCCAAAGCGCGACATTTTCCATAGCAGGTACTGCAAATGCGCGCACCATACGTGCCAATCCAGTTAAATTTTCTGTTAAAACCGGATTGCGTTTATGAGGCATAGCAGATGAACCTTTTTGCCCAGGTGAGAAATATTCTTCCACTTCAAGAACTTCTGTTCTATGCAGATGGCGTATTTCTATGGCTAATCTTTCAATAGACGAAGCAATAACTCCAAGTGTTGCAAAGAACATAGCATGACGGTCACGTGGTATTATTTGGGTGGAAACAGGTTCGACACGCATACCTAATGCTTGTGCTACATGTTCTTCAACGCGGGGGTCAATATTAGCAAAAGTGCCAACAGCTCCTGAAATAGCACAAGTGGCAATTTCTTCCCGTGCAGCAAGCAAACGTTTGCGACAACGGAGAAATTCAGCATATGCAAGGGCAAGTTTAACTCCAAATGTTGTAGGCTCGGCGTGAATGCCATGACTACGTCCAATAGTAATTGTCTCTTTATGTTCAAAGGCACGTTTTTTTAATACTTCAAGGAGTTGATTTATGTCTCTCAACAAAATATCGCTAGCGCGCATTAATTGAACGTTGAATGCTGTATCCAACACATCTGATGATGTCATACCTTGATGAATAAAACGAGATTCTGGTCCAATAAATTCAGCTAAGTGGGTTAAAAATGCTATAACATCATGCTTTGTAGTCGTTTCAATTTCATTAATACGATTAATATTAAATTCAGCAGATGAACCTTTTTCCCAAATAATTTTAGCTGATTTTTCTGGGATAATACCAAGCCGAGCTAACGCATCACAGGCATGTGCTTCAATTTCAAACCAAATACGATATTTAGTCTTTGATGACCAAATTGCTACCATTTCAGGGCGAGAATAACGCTCGATCATAATTTTTTCCTTATTGTGAGAGTTTTGCGGCTTGGCGCAATGCGTTAATGCGTGTTTTATAAAGATCTTTGTTACCATTTTTATAAATTGCAGATCCTGCAACAAATACATTTGCACCAGCTTTTGCAGCTATTCCAATTGTATCAACTGTAATGCCACCATCAACTTCAAGATCGATGGGTCGATTGGCAATCATACTTTTTACTCGTTCGATTTTATTTTTCATTTCTGGGATAAAGTTTTGTCCACCGAAACCTGGGTTGACAGTCATGATAAGAATGAGATCTAATTGATCAAGCAAATACTCCAGCACATGTTCTGATGTATTTGGGTTGATTGAAACTCCAGCCTTTTTTCCCATTGCTTTAATTGTTTGCAGTGAGCGATGAATATGAGGACCTGCTTCTGCGTGAATGGTTATAATATCTGAACCGGCTTGCGCAAAGGCTTCAAGATAAGGATCTACAGGTGCTATCATAAGGTGAACATCAAATATTGCTTTGGTTAGTGGGCGTAGTGCTTTGACGATATCAGGGCCAAAAGTGATATTAGGGACAAAGTGGCCATCCATAATATCAAGATGAAGCCAATCTGCGCCAGCATCAACAACTTCGGATATTTCCTGACCGAGCTTAGAAAAATCAGCAGCAAAAAGTGAAGGTGAAATGAAATGGGGACGGGGCATTAAGATCTCCTAAGTGGGCCCTTTTTATTAACGTATAATATTGTGTGATAAATATACATTTTTCTTGCTCATATATGATATAAAAGAATAAGAATATGCAATAAATCAATTTATTGAAATATTCATTGAAATTTTGAGAGCTATCTAAGTGAAAAATATGCAAAATCATACAAAAGATTTAATGCCTAAATTTCAAAAAGTTGCTACTGTTTCTTCACAGGAATATCGGGATACTATGAGCCGTTTAGCAGGAGCTGTACATATTGTAACGACAAATGGTGCTAAAGGAAAACGTGGCGTAACAGTTTCGGCTTGTTGTTCTTTATCAGATGACCCTCCAATGCTTCTTGTTTGCTTAATGAGGCATAATCCTGAAAATAAGCTGTTTATGGAAAATGGAAATTTTTGTGTCAATAGCTTAGCAGGAAAACATCGTTCATTATCAGAAGTTTTTTCTGGGCGCTGTGGTTTTACACAGACTGAACGCTTTAATACAGCTCAATGGTCTGTTTTACAAACTGGTGCACCTAGCTTATCAGGTGCCTTGGCTTCATTTGACTGCCGTTTGATTTGTTGGCATCAACATGCAACTCATTATATTTTGATTGGTGAAGTTGTTGCGATAAACCACAATCAAGAAAAAGATGCTTTGATGTATTTTAATCGTGACTATCATATTTTGTCTTTATAATTGCCACTTTGTTATTAGGTAAGTTTTGGTTATTCATTTCTGTCATGCATAAATTTTTAATGATTAGTTTTAGATTGCTATCACTTGTAAAGTAAAATAATTATATTTATCAAATTATTATTTTAAAATCTTAATGAAAAACTTAATGATTTTGTTTTATTAGTAGTGATAATCATATGATTTTGGGTAATCTAAATGGAGATCTAATTATTGCTGACTTTTAGGCTATAATTTGTATATATTTATGCAATTTGATTCTTCTTTAAAAATATTTGTTTTTATGGATTAAAAAAATTAATATAATAATTACCGTTTAATCAGGTATTCATGGGTTTTTAAAGGATATTTTTTCAAAAAAAAGATAATAAAGAACTTTTATATTTCAGATACATTTTAACCTGATCAGCTACTAGAGGACTGAATGAAAAATTTTGTTTCGTAATTTTTACCAAAATTGGTAATGAAAATATGAATTATACGTATGAATAAGTGTTAATTTCATAATACTATCATTTTATGCAAGTGATAATATGAGGTATTTAATCTTTTTACACTAACTCCTTCTTATAGAAATTTCATATAAAAACAATTAATGCTTTATATGGTGTTCAAATTTTTGTATTATGTTAGTGCTTGCTTTTTGTATGAATAAATTAAAATATATTAAATTTCTTGTAAGGCTGTTTAATTCTAAGTTTTACTAAAGGGAGAAGGAAGGTTAATGTACCCATTACTTACAATTTTTACGTGCTTATGTGCGTTGTTTGTAAAAATTTGTTTTATTTACTTTTGAAAAGGTGATGAAACTTAACTGTCACAGAGCGGAGACTATGAAATTTCATGCTTAATCTTTAATGATTTAAAAGTGATTGAAACTTCATTATTCAAAATAATAAAAAACCAAAAAACCTACTCTTTTATTTCTGCAGAAAATTTTTTACATTCGATTAAGAGAAAGCTATTTTCTAGAATTAATATGGCAGATTTTACAGTTTATGCTGAGATAAAAGAATTTATAAAGCTTCTTTTTAAAAATATTATGAAATTTCAACACGCTACACAAAAAATGAGCTAAAAATTTAAATAATGAATTCAGTATATTCTTATTTTTATAGAAATATACTTTACACTTGTGTTAATAGGAGTTACGCAATATATAGACTACACATACCATATGTGGAAGTTTTATAGCATGAATAAAGTCGTTAGCAATCAGTATCGTCCTAGTGAAGATGAGCCTTTTATGAATGAACGGCAAAAGGCATATTTTCGTGCTAAATTAATTTCTTGGAAATGTGATATATTAAAGGAGACTCGTGAGACTTTAGAAAGTTTGCAAAAAGAAAATACCAATCAATCTGATTTGACTGATCGGGCATCTTATGAAGCTGATTGTGCAATCGAATTGCGTGCTCGTGCTCGTCAGAGAAAGCTCATTGCAAAAATAGATGCAGCCTTGGAGCGTATTGATAATGGTACTTACGGGTTTTGTGAAGAAACTGGAGAACCTATTAGTATAAAACGTCTTGAAGCACGACCAATTGCAGTTTTATCGTTAGAAGCACAAGAACGCCATGAACGACGAGAAAAGGTCTACCGTGATGATTAAAATTGATTTACGGTCAAAAAGCAAAATACTCGATATCAGAATGAGGTGCTTTATTTTGGAGTAGGAATAAAGAAAGATGGTTCTTGCCGTTCTTCAATTTCAGCTGTAACTGCCGGATCTTTTAAATGTTTATTAGAGGAGGGAGGGGAGATATTGTCTTGTATAGGTTTTATTGTATTGGTGGATAAAGAGGTTTGTTCAGTAAAGGCAGTATTGAAATTAGTTTCTGACATTTTTGATGTTGGCTGTGTGTTTCTTTGTGATCTGTTATAATTTTCGTGTGAGATTTGTGTTTGAACAATGTTAGATTCTATAACAGTATCTGTTGCTCCACCAATGAGAATTAAATGCTCTACATCATCGCGACGTATTAGAACAAGGCGGCGTGTACGATCAATAGCGATTATATCAGATATGATTAATCGTAGTGGGTGTTTTTTTCTATTGAAATTGAATCTTCCTTTATTCAAATAGCGTAAAAGCGTTATAACTACAACAATTGCTGCAATTATTATTATAAGAAACACGAGGCTTGTAATTATATTTGCTGCAGATGTTCCTATATAGTTTGATAACCAAATATTCATACTGTTTTTTCCTCATTTCATTAATGAAATCATCGTTTTTTATTATGTAAGTTTATAAATTATTTTAAGAAGTTCAATAAATGTGAAATGTTGAGTGATTTCCGTTGAGCAAATATACTTATATTAAGTATAATATGAAGGATTATAGCATATCCTTCATATAGTGATTATTGAAGGTATTTTAAACTTCATGAAGCATCTACAATCGAGACAGATAGAAGATGAATAAAGATTTTAATAGCATGGACAAATTATTACCTCCTTCTATGCGGTGGGGAGCAATGGTTTGGAGGCTTTTTTTTGTTATAGTTTTTTTGCTCATTATGGGTTTTTTGGGCATTTTTTATCCGCAAAGCTATTTTCATCAAGCTGCTTTGATATCTTTTTTAATTTTAGCGATTATAGGCATTGCTGCACTTTTTCTGATAGGAATGGGTGTTTTGAGATATGATATCGGGCCATTGCATAAAAGCTTAGATTTTGGTGTTTTTAACGAAATAGATGATGCAATTATAATATCTGATTTATCAGGTTTTGTTTATTATTCTAATCAGAATTATCAGAAAATTTTTACTTATAAACCTGGGGCTTCTTGTTATGCAGTTATTGCTGATCTTCCAGGTGCTAGCGCGCTTTTATATCGCTTGAAAGTTGCAGCATTTAACAATCTTGCAGCTCAAGAAACATTAAAGATAGACCGATCAATTTTTATTCATTCTATTCAGAAAGACACTGTATGGTATAATATTTCTGTTCAACCGATACTACAATGGAGAAAAAAATTTTTATTTTGGCGTATCGCTGATATTTCACATTTGGAGGAATGCCGGGAAGATTTTTGTTTGAATCTTCAAGAAGCTATCAATCATTTAGATCAAGCTCCTGTTGGGTTTTTATCTGTTAATGTGCAAGGAGTTGTTGTTTATGCAAATGCGGTTTTTGCCGAATGGTTTTCGATCGATTTGGCAAATTTTACTATTGGTCAATATAATTTTGATCAGTTCTTTAGTGCTTCTGGAGTTAATAGTGTATGGAGTGATATTTGTTTACAAAGTCATGAACATTACAATTCAAATTGTACTACACCTTATATGTTTTCTTTGTTTTTAACTTCAGAGACTGGTGATAAAAAAGTATTGAATTGTTTTATATGTATCTCTTCTTTCTTAGAAGGTGGCGCTATTTATCGCATTGTTATAATACCGCAGTCAATACAAAAAAGCGAAAGCGATTATCAATTAAAGTTGCCAAATACATTGATAGAGTATTTTGATGCAAGTCCTTTTGCAATAGCTGTAGTTGATCAGAAAGGACAGTTTGTTCATATCAATAACTCTTTTTTAGTATTGATGGAGTGTTCTGGCAAAATTGTCAATTTTTATGATATTATATCTCATCAAGGTCGTGTTCAATTAGAGCATGCATTTGAGAAGATTGCAAAGAATAAAAATGATCCAATTTCAATAGACATAATATTAGAAAATAATAAAGAGCGCCATTTTCATCTTCATCTTGTGTCTATGATACAATATCATAATGATGCATTACAAGATTTGGTGATTGTGTCTGTTATAGAAACAACAGAACAAAAAACACTTGAAGATAAAATGGTACAAAATCAAAAGATGCAAGCTGTTGGGCAGTTAGCAGGTGGTATTGCACATGATTTTAATAATGTTTTAACAGCAATTTTAATGTCATGTGATCTCCTTTTAAATACGCACCGTAGTTCTGATCCAGCGCATGCTGATCTTATCAATATCAAAAATAATGCTAATCGTGCCGCTGCACTTGTGCAACAATTATTAGCTTTTTCTAGAAAACAAACACTTAAGCCTGAAAAAGTTGATTTTACAGAACTTTTATCCGATATCCGCAACCTTATTTTATCTCTTTTAGGAAATAATATTCAGTTAAAAATTATTCATGGAAGAGATCTATGGAGTGTTAAAGTTGATCAAGCTTCTTTTCAACGTGTTATTATGAATTTAGTGATTAATGCACGTGACGCTATGTCGAATGGAGGTCTGATAACAATTAAAACGAACAATATTACGAAACAACAAAGTGCTGAATTTAATTATGTTGGCTTTGTGAGTGGTGAATATGTGCAATTGACCATTTCAGATACAGGAGAAGGTATATCTTCTTTTGTGCAGGAAAAAATGTTTGAGCCGTTTTTTACAACAAAAGAAGTTGGGAAAGGAACAGGACTTGGGTTGTCAATGGTTTATGGCATTGTCAAGCAAACAGGTGGTTATATTTACTGTGATAGCCAAGAAGGAAAAGGAACGACATTTCATATTTTTCTACCTCGTTATATTTCTAATGTCAGCAATGAGATTTTTCCACAAATTGAAAAAATAGAAGAGCAAGAAAAAAATACAGACTTAACCGGTTTTGCTACTGTTTTATTGGTTGAAGATGAAGACGCTGTTAGAATGGGTGGGGTAAAAGCTCTTCAAATGAGAGGATATACTGTTTTAGAAGCTGCGAGTGGAGTGGAAGCGCTTGCTGTACTTGAAGAAAATAAAGGGGCTGTTGATATTATTGTTTCCGATGTAGTTATGCCAGAAATGGATGGGCCGACTTTGCTCAAGGAAGTGCGTAAAAAATATCCTGAAATCAAATTTATTTTTGTTTCAGGGTATGCAAAAGATGCTTTTACTAAGAATCTTTCAAAAGATGCTGTTTTCGGATTTTTATCTAAGCCATTTACACTCAAACAGCTGGTTTTAGCTGTTAAAGAAATGTTAGTACAGTAAAAATATTGTCGATCATATTCTTCTTATGAAGAAGAAATAAAACCAAATGTGGCGCATTTTATTTAATTAAAAAGCTTATAAATAGAAATAATCACCTAAAATGATCAAAACCTAAAAATTTGAGTGTGAAATAAATAATATAATGTTTCAAATATATAAAAAGCTAACTGTATTTTGAGATAAAAGTTAATTCTATTTTGCTGTACATGAAATACGTATTTATTTATGTGATGTTTTATAGACTATTCTTCATCAATTAAGCCTATTTTGTTTAAAGATTCTTTTGGTAGAAATGATTATAATACAATAAACGTTTTTCTGAATGTAAAATATCCATCATATTTTAGTTATCGGTTTGTAGAATATACTTTTAGTTTACGATGAATAAACAAAGATAATTTATGCAATGATCAAAGGAAATGAATAGCCATTTACAATTAAAAAACCAAAAAATACTCTAATATTTGCAAAATAATTGATGAAGAATAATAAGTTTTTATATCAAAATTTGTATTCATTAATCTAGAAAATAAATAAGTGAATTTAGGAGAAATCTTTGGCATAAGAGACTGTTTTAAAATGATAAAAGCTGCTGTTGATAATCTATTATTTTATCGTTATCATTACCTTTAATGAATGCTTTTAAGGCTTCGGGGTAAAGCTTATGCTCAACTTGAAGAACTCTTTGCGCTAACATTTCAGGAGTGTCATTGGGGCACACTGGAACAGCGGCTTGGGCAAGAATCTTTCCTTCATCCATTGCTTCTGTAACAAGATGAACTGTACAACCAGTAATTTTAACACCTGCTTGCAGAACTCTTTCATGGGTATTTAAACCTTTAAATGAAGGTAAAAGGGAAGGGTGGATATTAAGAATCCGTCCTTCATAGGGTTTTATGAAATGTGGTGAAATAAGCCGCATATAACCAGCTAAGCAAATAATATCTGGTTGATATTGGGCTAAAATAGTAAGAATAGATTCTTCATGGGCTTCTTTAGTTGGATAATTTTTACGATCTACAATATGAATAGGCAAGCTATTATCACGTGCCTTTTCAATACCAGAAGCATGGGGTTTATCACAAATAACTGCAATAATTTCAGCAGGATAATTAGTTTGTTTACTTGCTTTAGCAAGGGAAACCATATTGGAACCATTGCCGGAAATAAAAATAATTACTTTTTTTTTCACAGATGAAGCTCACCTTTATAAGTAATTCTTTTATTTTGGCATTTTGTTAAAATACCGAGTAAGGTAACTGTTTCTCCTTGCGATTTGAGTGCTTGTGTAACAGCTTCAATTGAGTTTTGTGCTACAATAATAACCATACCAATACCACAATTGAATGTTCGTAACATTTCTGTTTTCTGTATTTTACCTTGTTTGGCAATCCATGAAAATACTGACGGAATATTGATAGCAGAAAGATTAATTTCAGCGCAAAGGGAGGAGGGGAGTACGCGTGGAATATTTTCTGGAAAACCGCCACCTGTGATATGGGCGAGAGCTTTAATTCCTTTATAGTTTCGTATAATTGACAATAGTGATTTAACATAAATGCGAGTTGGTGTAAGAAGTGCTTCTCCAAGGTTTATTTTAGGGTTAAAGGGGGCAGGGTCATTCCATTTTAAATCACTTTGTTTAACGATTTTCCTGACGAGAGAAAAACCATTAGAATGAATACCGGATGAACTAAGACCTAAAATAATATCACCTTCTGTAAGATCTTTTGAGGGCAACAATGAATTACGTTCAACAGCTCCTACAGCAAAACCTGCTAAGTCATAATCTCCGTTTACGTACATTCCAGGCATTTCCGCAGTTTCTCCTCCAATAAGAGCAACGTTTGCTTGCTGACATCCTATTGCAATGCCTGAAATGATTTCAGCACCTTGTGTAGCATCAAGTTTTCCAGTTGCAAAATAATCTAAGAAAAAAAGAGGTTCAGCACCTTGGACAATTAAATCATTAACGCACATGGCTACAAGATCAATACCAACAGTATTATGAATACCTATTTCAATAGCAATTTTTAATTTTGTACCTACACCATCATTAGCTGCCACAAGAATGGGGTCTGTAAAGCCTGCTGCTTTTAAATCAAATAAGCCACCAAAACCGCCGATTTCTCCATCTGCACCTACTCGTTTTGTTGAGCGTATATAGGGTTTGATATTTTCTATCATAGTGTTACCCATATCAATATCAACACCAGCTGCTACATAAGTAAGATTATTAGGTTTATTATTTATCGGATTTTTGTTGCTCATTGGAGCCTTCTTTATGAAAAATCAATTTAATGTTGTTTACGCAATGCCATGATAGCGCTATTTCTGCAAGAAATTTAATATTTAATATCCAGAAATAAATGATTGTTTACCTTGAACCTAAACGAAAGAAGTTGCATAATCTTTTAAAAGGATTTTTTGAGGATATAGATGAATAAAATATCAGATAGTCATAATAACCCTACTTTGCAGTCAATGAAAGAGAAAATCAAAAAAAGTAGCCTTCGAGGCCGTTATACTTCTTATGTTCCAGCTTATAAACAAGTACCTTTACCAAACAGTATGAAAAAACAAGTTTTTTTCTGGCTTGGGACATTGATTTTTTTTGTTATCTTTATGTTTGTTTTTGGAGCAGTTTTGCTTCCTTTTGTAGCAGGGATTGTATTGGCTTATTTTCTTAATCCGATTGTACAATTACTTGAAAAAGTTGGTATTCGTCGTGTTTTTGGTACAATTTTAATTACCTTGTTTATTGTTATCATTTTTGTTGTTGCTTTAACAATTTTAATTCCTATTGCCAGTTGGCAAATACAACAATTTGTGAGTAGTGGTTTACCAATTTATGTTAGTCGTATTCAAAATTTTTTTACTGAATCTAATTTTGATTGGGTAGGGCGTTATTTTGGTAGTGATCCAAATGAATTACAGACCGATATTAAAGTTCTTTTAGGGCAAAGCTCTGATTTTATTACATCTCTTTTAAATTCACTTTTAAGATCAGGAAAATCTATTGTTAATATTATCAGTCTGCTTGTTGTAGCACCTGTGGTAGCATTTTATATGTTGCTGGATTGGCAGCGTATGGTTGAGGCAGTTGATTCTTGGATACCACGGAATCATCTTGAAACTGTCCGCAGTATTTTTTACGAAATGGATAGAGCTATTGCGGGTTTTGTTCGTGGGCAAGGAACGGTTTGTTTGATATTGGGGGGGTATTATGCTATTGGTCTAACTATTACAGGACTTCATTTTGGTCTTTTAATTGGTATGTTTATTGGTCTCATCAGTTTTATTCCTTATATTGGTACAATGAGTGGTTTTATTTTATCTGGTGGGGTTGCATGGGTCCAGTTTTATCCAGATAATTGGGGTCGGATTATTATTATTATGGTTGTTTTTTTTATTGGTCAATTTATTGAAGGTTATATTCTTCAACCGAAGCTTGTGGGCTCATCAGTAGGGCTTCATCCGGTATGGTTGATGTTTGCACTTTTTGCTTTTGGTTCGTTATTTGGTTTTACGGGCATGTTGATTGCTGTTCCTGCCTCTGCTGCCATTGGTGTTTTGGTTCGTTTTGCTCTTCATACTTATCTTAATTCTCAAATGTATTCACAAAGTGAGAATTCGGGGTCAGTAGAATGAATGAATACGAGACACAATTACCTTTAGAGTTTTCCTATGAGTCGGTTTTCCAACGGGATGATTTGGTAGTTACAGATAGTAATCGTGTGGCTTTTCAGTTGGTTGATCATTGGCCAAATTGGGTATTACCTATTGCTGTTTTGGTTGGAAAAGAAGGTTCTGGAAAAACGCATTTTTCTAGCGTATGGCTACAAAAAGCTAATGCTTTAATTGTTCATCGTGATGAAATTGACCAAGTAATTACTGCAGCTTCTTCAGGTAGATCACTTTTAATTGAGGATATTGATGCGGGGAAAATCAATGAAATTGGACTTTTTCATTTGATTAATAGTATTAAGCAAGCAAATCTCAATGTGCGTCAAGCTACTTTATTGATAACTGCTCGCACATTACCGTCTACATGGGATTTGAAGCTAAATGATCTAAAAAGTCGTCTTAATTCAGTTATGTTAGTTGAGATTGATCAGCCTGATGATGCACTGTTAACAGCTATCGCATTTAAACTTTTTTCAGATCGGCAGATTACTGTTCATTCAGATATTATCCGCTATCTTGTGAGTCGTTGTGAACGTTCCTTATTTGCATTAAAATGCATTATTGATTCTGTTGACAGATTAGCATTGCAAAGAAAAAGCAAAATAACACGTTCTGTCATTGGTGAAGTCATTAATACGCAAATGCAATAAATGTTATTTTTAAGTGTTTTCTCAATTATTTTAATGAAAAACGTGGTTATGCTGTTGTTTTGAAGTACCCAGATAAAAGAGATTTTCTAAGTTTTTTGCTTTTATTTAACTGATAATGTACTATTTAGTAATACCTCATTGGTTAACTTTGAAAGGTCAAATTAGCTATTTCATATAAATAAGAAGTGAAGAGGCAGTTTGTTTTTTGTACGGAAATTTTGTAGTTTGGGTACTGCAAACATTTATTTTATTTCAATTGTATATTGATCTGTTATCAATAGGCTGTAAACTTTATTGAGTAGAATTATTTATAAATGCGAAAATAGGGGGTAGTTTTTACTGTGTTTAAATTATTTATGTTTTAAATTATATTAGTCGCTATTCTATGGATAAAGTAATAAGGTTAATTAAAGAAATTATGTATGGAATTTTTTAACTTACACAGTTTATTGCACGATTTAAACTTTTTTAGAGATGTCATTTTTTCTGCTTATAACAATGTTATTGGCGGTAAGAAATGTTTGAAAAAATTATTATTCATAAAAAAAGAGAAAAAATTTTTTAAAAATATGTTTTACACTTGCACTTCTGTTGTGAAAATTTTAGGGAAGGGACATCAAATATAAATCGCGGAGCGTAGCGCAGTCTGGTAGCGCACCTGATTTGGGATCAGGGGGTCGTAGGTTCAAATCCTATCGCTCCGACCATAATAATGGATTTATTGAGTAGCGTACAGTACTGTTTGTTATTCAAACGTTGTGTCGTCTAAAGGAAAAGAATATGGTTGCACGTATTTATAGTCCAGCGAAAACATCAATGCAGTCAGGCAAGGCAAATATTGGTTTTTGGGTTCTGCAGTATGAGCCGGAGCAAGCAAAAATGCTTGAGCCTCTTATGGGATATACAGCGACATCAGATATGAATAGTCAGATAAAAATTCGGTTTAAAATGAAAGAAGAAGCTATTGCTTTCGCTCTCAAAAATTCTATTCCTTATCGTGTAGAAAATTCATGTAAGTCTTCTTTTCGGCGCGCTATTTCTTATTCTGATAATTTTCGTAGTGATCGGCAACAATCTTGGACGCACTAACGAAAAAATATTTTTTAAAAAGTGATCATCAGTTGGTCCCGTAGCTCAGCTGGATAGAGCAACGGCCTTCTAAGCCGTGGGTCACAGGTTCGAATCCTGTCGGGATCACCAAATATCAATAAAATCAATGGGTTATATAGAAGTTAGGGATTTTTGATTCCATACTGTTTTCAGTCCATTCAAAAATTGCTTTAAGTTATGAAACAGTAGCTCCTGCATTGGCAGTATCTTAAAATCGCATAATATATATTATGGAACTTTTTAAACTAATAAATAACAAAGATAGCCTATATATTTTAAATTTATTGATAAAAGCTGAATCTATTATTTTCTGACAATAGTTATTATTATTTCCGATTATTTTTTTGTGCGCCTAATGTAGGAAATAATTGCATAACGGCACCAATACAATAAATATAAATACCAGTGATTGAAATTCCTATTTTAATCCAATATGGAGCGTTAAGTTGATAAAAAAATGCAGCAATACCAAAGGAACACCACGCGAAAAAAACTAAAAGATTAAGTATACGTAAGCGAACAACTCTTATTGGGTGGATAAAATAAATTGGTAAAAAAGATAAAATTGCCGATAAAAAAATAATAACGAAGGCAACCCATTCTTCAGGCCTCACCACGAAAAGCGTGAAAATCATCATATTCCAAACAACAGGAAATCCTTTAAAGAAATTTTCTTTAGTTTTCATTCCGGTATCTGCATAATAAATGGCTGATGAAATGACAATAATAGCACTTAATAAGAATGATAACTCTGCTCCCATAAAACCGCTTTGATAAAGTGCAAAGGCTGGAATTAAAACATAAGTTACATAATCAATAATGTTATCTAGCAGTTCACCAGACCATGTTGGAAGTATAGATTTTACATTAAGCTTACGTGCTATTGGCCCATCAATACCATCAACAAGAAGTGCGAGTCCAAGCCAATAAAACATAGCGATCCATTCTTTTTTAGATGCAGCTATTAAAGAAAGAAATGCTAAAAACGAACCTGAAGCTGTTAGCAAATGGACAGAGAAAGCCCTTGCCTGTGGCATTGTTACTGTTTTGGAGCGCAATCGATCAGTGTTGGTTTTGATTTTTCTTGTTAGTTTACGTCTCAATGTTTTTCTATCCTCATTTTTAAGTCTTTGTTCATTTTATCCGCGTATCATTTTTCTCTTCATATTGTATGACTAATCTGTAAAAAGAGTACAAGGTTACCATTTTTTTTATATCGCAATATTTATTACATTATGTAATAAGAAAAGAGTCTTTTTATTTAAAATCATTAAAGCAATTAGTAAATTAGAAAGATTTAAACTGTTGTGATATTTGAAAAAAATGAACATAGAGATGTAGCTGTTATTGGTGCGGGTCCTGTTGGTATGTTAGCAGCACTTAGTCTTGCTCAGAAAGGTTATACTGTTTTTCTTATTGGGCCCCCTACTCGCGTAAATGAATTACGGACAACTGCTCTTATGATGCCAGCAATTCATGCGCTTCAAAGGTTAAATATTTGGGAAACTGTCAAATCTCATGCTGCAGCTTTATCTTTAATGAGAATCATTGATGCAACCTCTAGGATTGTACGTGCTCCTACTGTAAATTTTTGTTCTTCTGAAATTGGTAAAAAGGCTTTTGGCTATAATATTCCCAATTTAAAACTGAACAATGCTTTAATGAATGCCATTGAGTGCACATCAGGCGTTATAAGATTTTTTTCTTTAGCAAAATCTTTTCATCACCGACAAGATCATGTAAATATTACTCTCTCGGATGGTAAAATTATTCAAGTATCATTTATTGTTGCAGCTGACGGTTGTCATTCTCCAACGCGAGTGGCAGCTGGAATTAGAGTTAAACAATGGAATTATCCGCAGACAGCACTTATTTTAAATTTTGCACATAAGTTACCTCATCAAAACATATCAACTGAATTTCATACAGAAGATGGTCCTTTTACACAGGTTCCATTACCAGGAAATACATCTAGTCTTGTGTGGGTTACTAATCCCTCACGTGCCAAAAAGTTATTAAATATGCAATCAAGGGCAATAGCAAAAGTGATTGAAGATCAGATGCAATCAATACTTGGTGAGATAACGGTAAAAACGGCGGTTCAAACATGCCCTCTTTTTGGCCTTATCCCTCATTGTTTTGCTGCAAATAGAACAATTTTAGTGGGTGAAGCAGCTCATGTTTTTCCCCCTATTGGGGCACAAGGATTTAATTTAGGATTTCGTGATATTCAAACTTTAATTGATATCTTACCTAACCAGATATCCAATTCTAATTTTAAAACAATTATTGCACAATATAATTGGCGTCGTAAACCTGATATATTTATTCGTAGCGGATTTGTTCATACATTTAATTATACTTTACTTTCCAATATGCTGCCTGTTCATATTATACGAAGCGTCGGATTCGAATTGTTACGTAATTTCTCATCGTTGCGTAATTTATTGATGCGAGAAGGAATACATCCTGGTGATGGATTAAAAGCAATAATGTAACTTATTTACAATACAATTGATTCTCAAGTAACTTACACTGGTATGATAAGAAGAAATGAACGGTGCTGACATAGCTTATAGTAAATATATTTTAGTAGAGGATACACGTTTGTTGCAAGTTGGTGCATTAGTTTATCGCATAAAGAATGGAAATCTTGAATTTCTTCTTATTACCAGCCGGGGATCTAGTCGGTGGATTATACCAAAAGGATGGCCAATTCCAAAGAGATCTTTTTCACAAGCTGTATTACAAGAAGCTTTTGAGGAAGCTGGAGTGCGAGGTGTCGTGGAGACATTTCCTATAGGCACATACGAATATGAAAAATTAGATTTACCAATAGAAAAAAACAGTAAATTCTGTGTCTATGTTTTTGCTGTACTTTATTCTCATCAAGAAAAAAAATGGACAGAACAAAATCAGCGTATGTATGAGTGGGTTACAGTATTAGAAGCGGTGAAACGTGTTGATGAACCACAATTAAAAGAAATCTTACTGCATTATAAACCGTGTTAAAATTAATAATACGGTATTAGCCTTTATATTATCTTTTCTTTTATCGGTTGTTTGCTGAGGTAAATGCTATAAAATTATAATTTGAAAAAATAACCTAAATTTTAAATTGGTGCTCATAATAATTGTACAATCAAGATAATTAAAATAGATTGGAACTTGTCAGTAAGACAAGGGTTAATTATGTGCGCAAGATAGAAAAGCATCGTTTAAATAAATGGTGACAAGATGAGATTAGGTAAAAATTTTAGATTAATTACTTTTTTTGCAATAATGATTTGTATCTCATCTATAGTTATAGCTTCACCACATAAGATTTTCTATGACTCTAATTATAAAACTTCAAAGTATGTTTTTATTCAACAGGTTAGTAAAGCAGGTCAGAACTCGTTTACTGCTTCGCAAATTAGAAATCATCTCATGAAAAATGGCTTTCAAAATATTAAACGATTATATTTAGATGACAAGGGTATTTGGCGCGCTTTAGTAGAATTTAAAAATTGTAATTTTCTCATATCGATCGATTATTCTGGAGTAGTTAGCGTTCAAAGTGAAAGAAGAAAATATGATTGATTTTAAAATTTATAACGACGTTAACTCAAATAACCATGGGAGAATTTCTTTAAAGCAGATTTATTGTTTTATTAAAAAGTCTGCACTTATTGGAAGTTTAAATGGTGGTATTTCAGGAGCAATTGCAACAATTCTTGCGACTTATGGTTATATTGCCCTACCGGGATTTGGCCCAATCATAGTAATGGGTATAGGTGTAGCGCTTTTTATTGGTGTATTAACTGGTGCAGTGATAGGGTTAATAATAGGTGCCATTATCGGTATAGTTTTTAGTTTTATAAATAACTAGCAGTTCTAATTATTTCATTATAATACCAAACCATTAAATAAAGGCAGTGGAATTGTTAATTTTAATTGAAATGCTTTACAGAAAAGTATATGGCTTAGAAGTTAAGATTATTAAGCTTAAAGCATTAATTAAAAATACTTAAAATCGTATTTAAGTGATTGACCTTTTCGAAGAAGCTTGTAAAAACTACCTTATTTTAAAAAGCGTGTTTTTTGGAGGGGTGGTCGAGCGGTTTAAGGCACCGGTCTTGAAAACCGGCGTGCAGGAGACTGTACCGTGGGTTCGAATCCCACCCCCTCCGCCACATACTTTTTATCCCTATAACCTATTGATTTTATTGATATTTTTATAAGTTTAAAGACAAAATTCTAAACTTTCCACCCTTCTTTTGTACAAATAGAACTGTAAATTCCCTTCTCTGGTAAGGAAATGCATAGCATCAGTAAAAATAAAAGCCCTATCCTGTGATAGAGCTTTTTAAGTGATTTGAGTCGTACAATAAATTAGAACTTATAAGCAACACCAACCCGAAAATCATTGGTTTGGTAGTCAAGTTCTAACTTGTCCTTAGCAAATTTCTGTTTACCAAAATCTGAATAACGATATTCCGCACGTAAAATAACATTATCAGCCATTGCAAAATCAACACCACCACCGAGGGTGTAACCCACCATCATTTTTGTATCTGATAAGCTAAAAGAACTTATTTCTCGTCCCCCTATTTCAAGTGATCGTGAAAAGATATTTTGAAGCTGCGCATAAGCGACACCGCCAGCAATATAAGGCATAATACGATCAACTGCAAAGCCTATACGTACTCGTGTAGCACCAGACCATTTTTGTTTTAAAGTGTTGCTATAAATTTCATCACCAATTTCCGCTATCTCACTTAATTGTCCCGCTTCCCTTGCATGCCTTGCAGACGAATTTGAATCTACGCCTGAAGTTGATGCTATTCTAGATGAAATTTGTTGAGATTCTCTTTCTCTTTGTAAGAATTCTCCTCTCCTCTGTTCTTGAGGCCTTGTGAATCTTTGTGTTTCTACAGGGCTTATAGGACCAGCAGGGCCTGCAGGCCCTGTTACACCTCTCTCAGCATTACGTTTTGTTCTAGAACTTTCCTCCACTCTCTCTTGTTCTTGCCTACCAGCTCCTCTACCCTCTCTTCGTGATATCTGTGCACGTTCATATAATTCACGCCTTGCCTTTTCTTCTCGTGCTTCTACTTCTTCCACCTCATCTATTTCTTCTATTTCATCTATTTCTTCAAATTTTCTTTTAGCAACAACTTTTGTATCCTCTTTATTAGACCAAACTATATCCGTATCAACACCTAGAATAAGGCTATTTCCTAAATCAACATTAGCTCCTGCATAAAGACCTCCCATGACACCAGAGAGTTGAGGCAATGTATCTTTCTCAACAGGTGTCCATTCTCTCATACCAGGGCTTTTTTTAACATATAGGCTAATATCCGTTTTACCTGAAAAGCCACCAATCTGTCCTCCAAGATAAAAACCATCCCAAGAGAAAGTAGGTGCAGAAATGACTGGTGGAATATCAGGACTCGGACTCATTTCAGCAGGTGATGAAACCTGCTTGGACATTTGAGTAACAGGCCTTGACTCTCGAGGCACCATAATGTCTGCTGCTTGTGCCATAGAAGCTGTAAAAAGAGTGATAATAGATGTGCTAATTAAACGTTTTGTGCTCATGAATTACTCCGAAGACAATGTTGAGAACCACATAATGATACATTATCTCCATTACATAATCTTTTCAAAAAGAGCTATAATAAAAATGACACAATCATAAAAATAAATTCTATAAAATTTTAAGTAATAAAGTTTGCTTGTAAGTTTAAAGATTAAAATTAACTACTAACTACTAGCTTCTAGCAGATTTCGGTTACTGATTATAGATCAGCTTAGAAATGTGTGAAGATATTTTTAGCATACTCAGGAGGTAGTTAAAATTAAAGGCTAATAAAGCTATGTGGTAACACGTTGATTTTACATAAGAAAAAGAAAATTGAATCACAAAATTTACAAATTTATAAAAATATTGTAACAGGTGGAATATTAGCTGGGGAGAAATTAATATATTAATTAAAAAGGAAACTTTTTTGTTTAATTTAAATTAGATATGAAAGGTGCTCTATGAATAAAGTCTTTCCTTTATTAACATTACTTATGGTTTTATATTCTAGCGTTTTTGCTTTAGCAGAATCAACTCAGGTAACAATTTATAGGCTGGAAGAAAACAATGTAAAAAAATCTATTGGTAAGATTACAGTTCAAGAAAATAAATACGGTTTGATTTTTATACCAGATTTATCTTCATTGCCGGAAGGTTTTCATGGTTTTCACGTACATATGTATCCTTCATGTGATACGAAAGATGGTGTGATTGGTGGTTCTGCAGGAGGGCACTATGATCCCAAGAATACCAACAAACATCTTGGACCTTACAATATAAATGGCCATCTTGGTGACTTGCCTATGCTTTATGTTGATGCGCAAGGTCGAGCAACTATGAGTGTTCTTGCACCACGTATTAAAAAACTTACTGAAATTAGAAATCGTTCGTTGATGATTCATATAGGAGAAGACACTTTCTCGTCAGAGGGTGGGGGTGGTGCGCGTTTAGCGTGTGGCGTTATCAAATAATCACAATGCTCTTATTTTAATTTTCTGCCATATTTCTTCTAAAAGAAATATGGGTAAAATTATAAGGTGGCATTTTGTTCATCTCTTTCACAGGTAAATTAAGGGAGAAAGTGCCATCTTTTTTATGCTTTAAAGAAGGTGACATTTTTAGTACCATCCAGTAGCGACTTGTGCTTCTTCTGACATACAATCAGGTGTCCATGGTGGATCAAATGTCATAATCACTTCAACGTATGAAACACCTTCAACTGCATTTACAGCATTCTCTACCCACCCTGGCATTTCACCTGCTACAGGACAACCAGGCGCGGTGAGTGTCATTTCGATTCTTACTGAACGATCATCTTCAATATCAACGCGATAAATTAGCCCTAAGTCGTAAATATTAGCAGGTATTTCTGGATCGTAAATCGTTTTAAGAGCAGAGATGATATCATTTGTCATACGCTCAATTTCAGCTTTTGGAATTGTTGATATACAAGCTTTTTCTTCTTCATTTTTTATGTCAACAGATTCAGTAGAGTGACATCCTTCAATTGGTTTAACCATTAAAAAATTTCCTTGCTTTTTCCAATGCTTCAACTAATTGATCAATATCCTCATGATTATTATACATAGCTAACGATACACGACAAGTAGATGTTAAATCAAAATGCTGTAATAAAGGTTGCGCACAATGTGTCCCTGCACGTATAGCAACCCCCTGCCGATCAATAAACATCGCGATATCATGTGCATGAATATCTTCAATTTGAAAAGATATAATAGCTCCCTTATTTGGAGAACGACCGTAAATGTGTAGTGATTTAATGGTTTCAAGTTTTTCATGTGCATAGGCTAAAAGCGCCATTTCATGTGCGTAAATAGCGTTTCTATCTTTCTCTTGTATATAATCAATGGCAGTTGCCAACCCAATAGCTTCAACTATAGGAGGAGTACCAGCTTCAAAACGATATGGAGGATTATTATAAGACACCTTATCAATTGTCACTTCGTTAATCATTTCCCCTCCTCCCTGAAAAGGATGCATTTCTTCTAGCCGACATTTTTTGCCGTAAAGAACACCGATACCCGTAGGGCCATAAATCTTATGACCAGTAAAAACATACCAATCACAATCAAGATCTTGCGTATCAACCGTTAAATGTACAGCTCCTTGAGAACCATCAATAAGGACAGGAATAGTATTTTGGTGTGCTAGCTTAACCATTTCTTTAACAGGAGGAACAGTCCCTAATATATTGGACATATGAGTAATAGCAACAAGACGCGTTCTATCACTTAAAGCTTTTTGGAAGTCTTCAATATGTAAAATACCATTTTCATCAACTGGCACAAAAATAAGTTTAACACCTTTCTGTTCACGGATAAAATGCCAAGGAATAATATTTGAATGATGCTCCATAATTGTGAGAACAATCTCATCACCTTCACTCAATTTTGGCATACCCCAACCGTAAGCTACAGTATTAATAGCTTCTGTCGCACTTTTCGTAAAAACAATTTCTTGAGCTGATTGAGCATTTAAAAAAGCACGAACTGTTTCACGAGCATCTTCATAAGATTGTGTTATCGTATTTGATAAAAAATGCATTCCTCTATGCACATTGGCATAATAGCATTGATAGAGATTATTCATTGCATTAAGAACTGATTGAGGCTTTTGAGCAGATGCTCCACTATCCAGATAAGCCAACCGCTTACCGTAAATATTGTGTTGTAAAATAGGAAAATCACATCGAATTGTTTCTACATTATAATTCAATGTTTGTCCGTAATCTTCCATTTTTATGCCTTAAATATTCTTTTTTAACCACTCGCCAATGATATCACCCAAAATAGCTTGAATGTTATCTTGCTTGATGTCATCAATTAATTCAGAAATAAATCCTTTAACTAAAAGTTCACGAGCAATTTTAAGAGGGATACCACGTGCCATCAGATAAAAAAGATATTCATGATTAATTTTAGCAACTGTCGCACCATGACCACACGCAACATTATCAGCAAAAATTTCTAATTCAGGCTTTGCATTAAATTGTGCATCATCAGAAAGAATGAGGCTATTACAAGCCATGCGTGCATCTGTATTTTGGGCTTTTTGTGCAACATGTATCATCCCTTGGAAAGCACCATACGCCTTATTTGTAACAACATTACGTATAATTTCTGTAGAAGTTGACTTTTCTTCAATATGCCGAACAGTCATTGTAAGATCGCTGTGCGTTTGCTCAGATAATAAATTTATTGCCTGTAATTGAAAATTGGATTCTTGTCCTTGCAATTCAATATCGATTTCTTGGCGATTAAGATGGCTACCTATATTAACTACGTAAAGCGATAATTGAGCATTTTTATCAAGCACTGCGTGAAATCGACTAAATTGTGTAGAATCAAAATCCCGATCTCGAATAAGAATCCACGTAACATTACTATGTGCTGCAACATGTAATGAAAATATCGAGCTGGTAAAAGTATCTTTATTGCCACCAATTTGGCGTTCAATGATTATAGCTTGACTATTTTTGCCAATTTTAATGTCTGAAAAAATGTGTGACTGTCCACCCATTTGAATATTTTGCAATTCAATTGGATTATCTAATTTTGTATTTTCAGGAATCTGAAAAAGCCAACCATCTGTTACAAAAGCTGTATTTAATTGTGCAATAAAATCTTTATCTGTTGTGACTTGATTTATTTTTGCGTGATTTTTTTTCAATGCATCTGCAAGACTTTCTACTATGACACCTGCTATTTGCGATGATGTACGTATTTTTCCATTTTCAATAGAAAAAACAAAATTTTCTGAAAGTAATGCGGCGATCAGTTGCTCATTATTTGTTTCTGAAAAATCACTAATAGATTTTAATAAAGTACGTAAATTAGTATAATGCCAATTTTCAATTTTACGGGAAGGAAGCCCTGTTCTTTGAAATAATTCAATGGCCTGCTTACGTATTGTTTGCACTACCCTATTTCCAGGTAAATGATCAATACGTTGGATAAATTTATTAATAATATCTTTTTCGACAGCTATCAATTCTTGCTGTGAGTTTATACTCATATTCAATGGCCTCAGGCTGTTTTACTGATAATGTCAGCATATCCATTTTGCTCTAGATAAAGTGCTAGTGTTTTATCTCCACTTTTAATAATGCGGCCTTGATAAAGGACATGTACTGTATCTGGAACAATATAATCAAGTAAACGCTGATAATGAGTAATGACCAAAAATGAGCGCTCTAAATTGCGAAGTTTATTAACGCCATTGGCAACAATTTTTAATGCATCAATGTCTAAACCAGAATCTGTTTCATCTAGAATACAAAGAGTAGGTTCAAGGAGAGCCATTTGAAGAATTTCAGCTCGCTTTTTTTCTCCACCAGAAAAGCCAACATTCAATGGGCGCTTAAGCATGGCCATATCTATTTCAAGCTTAGAAGCAATTTCTTTTATGCGTTTGATGAATTCAGGAATTTTAAGTTCTTCATCACCACGAGCTTTACGCTGAGAATTTATTGCAACTTTTAAAAATTCCATTGTTGCAACACCAGGTATTTCCATTGGATATTGAAATGCTAAAAAAATTCCATACACTGCACGTTCTGCTGGATCCATTTCTAAAATAGATTGTCCATTGTAAAGAATGTCGCCTTCTGTTACTTCATAATCATTATGACCAGCAAGCACATAAGATAAAGTAGATTTTCCGGCTCCATTTTGTCCCATAATGGCTGCAACTTCGCCGTTTTGAACAGTTAAGTTTAAACCGCGGATAATTTCTGTATTAGTTTCAACAATACGGGCATGCAAATTTTTTATTTCTAACATAATTTAATCCTGGTCTTGCTGTTTTATAATTTAACTCATCAATTTTACAAAATACATGAAATTAGCCTACACTACCTTCAAGGCTGATAGCGATGAGCTTCTGCGCTTCAACAGCAAACTCCATTGGAAGTTTTTGAATGACTTCTTTCACAAAACCATTAACAATTAATGCGATAGCTTCTTCTTCAGGAATTCCCCTCTGCATCACATAAAAAAGCTGATCATCAGAGATTTTTGATGTTGTTGCTTCATGTTCAAAGTGAGCCGTTGCATTTTTTGCTTCAATGTACGGAACTGTATGAGCACCACAATTGTTCCCAATTAATAAACTATCGCATTGAGTAAAATTACGTGCATTTTGTGCTTTTTTATGTGCAGTGACTTGCCCACGGTAAGTATTATTTGAAAAACCAGCAGAAATGCCTTTAGAAATAATACGACTTGATGTGTTTTTGCCCAAATGGATCATTTTAGTACCAGAATCGATTTGTTGATGACCATTTGCGACAGCAATAGAATAAAACTCTCCACGTGAATTGTCACCACGTAACAAACAAGACGGATATTTCCAAGTAATTGCAGAACCAGTCTCAACCTGTGTCCATGAAATTTTGGAATTATCTCCTCGACAATCTCCACGTTTAGTTACGAAATTATAGATCCCCCCTTCCCTTCCTTATCACCAGGGTACCAGTTTTGTACTGTAGAATATTTAATTTCTGCATTTTTGAGTGCAACAAGTTCAACAACAGCGGCATGAAGCTGATTTTCATCACGTTGAGGTGCTGTACATCCTTCAAGATAAGAAACATAAGAATCTTCATCTGCAATAATCAATGTTCGTTCAAATTGACCTGTATTGCGTTCGTTAATCCTAAAATAGGTTGAAAGTTCCATAGGACAACGAACCCCTTTAGGAATGTAAACAAATGAACCATCTGTGAAGACAGCAGAATTTAAAGCAGCATAATAATTATCACCAATTGGTACAACTGTTCCTAAATATTCTTTAATAAAGGAAGGATGTTCAATAATTGCTTCTGAGATAGAACAAAAAATAACACCGGCGCGTGCTAATTCTTTTTTAAATGTCGTCACAATAGAAACAGAATCAAAGACTGCATCAACGGCTACTTGTCCTGATCCATAAATATTATCATTAAGAGGAGAATGATCAGCTTGTTTTCTTACCCCTGCCAAGATTTCCTGTTCTTTAAGAGGAATGCCAAGCTTTTCATATGTTGCTAATAACTCGGGGTCAACTTCATCTAAAGATTTTGGTCCCGTATGGTTTTTAGGAGCAGCATAATAATAAAATTCTTGAAAATTAATTTTTGGATATTCAACACGTGCCCAATGAGGCTCTTCCATTGTAGTCCAACGATGAAAAGCTTGTAAACGCCATGTCAACATCCATTCAGGCTCATTTTTTTTTGCAGAAATGAATCGGATAATATCTTCATTTAAGCCTTTTGGTGCTTTATCCGTTTTAATATTGGTTTTAAAGCCATATTTATATTGATCAACGTCTATCTCACGTACCTGGCGTATCGTCTCTTGTACTGCCGGCATTAGTTTTCTCCATTCTTTCCGGTGTTAAGGACCGGTGATTAAAGATCTTATTTTTACAAGACCAAAGCGAGTACTTCAGTCTTTAAATTATATGCAAAAGAGGAAAATTTCAATCAAGCTTTAAAATTAGCTTTAATTTTTAAATGACAAATTTTATTTTTTACTATTACTTATTATCTGAGAAAAGACCAATAAAAAATCATCAATATCTTCAGAAGTTGTGTAGCGCCCTGTTGAAACACGGATTGCACCGTTTGGAATGTGGTACCCCATTGCTTCTAGAATTTTACTTTGTTTTACTTTTCCTGAAGAACAAGCAGAACCTGCCGATACAGCAAATCCTGCCAAATCAAAACTGATTTGCATTGTTTCAGCTTTTATATTTTGTACAGAAAAATAAGTGGTATTGGGCAAACGCTGAACGTTTTTACCAAAAATTTTAACGTCATTACTAATTTGTTGGAGACCATTTTCTAATTTATCGCGTAAATAAAGTAATTTTTCTATCTCTTCTTGCGTAAAGGGATCGCTCATTGCAGCGCCAAAAGAAGCAATAAGTGGTAACGCTTCTGTTCCACCACGCAATCCTTTTTCTTGTCCACCAGCAATAATAAGGGGTTGAGGCATGAGAAGGTTCCCGCATGAAACAAAAGCACCAATTCCTTTAGGTCCACCGATTTTATGGGCTGATAATATAAAGAAATCGCCTCCAAATTGATTGATTTCAATAGGATTTTTATCCACATATTGTACTAAATCAACAATAAGAATACCTCCAGCATCTCGGACAATATCAGCTATTTCTTTTATTTTTTGAACAACACCAGTTTCACCATTAGCTGCTTGAATAGCAACGAGGGGTAAGCCTTTTGTATTATCATGAGAAGCCAATAAGAGTTTTAGATTGTCCTGTTGGATTAAACCATTGTGATCAATTGCAACTATACTGATCAATTCTTTAGAAAAACGTCCCCCTTGTGCAATAGATGGATGTTCACTTGCACCAATATAAAGGTGGGAAAATTGAACTTTAGAATACCCCATGTTATAAAAAGGGGTCAATAATGTCATCGCTGCTTCACTTGCGCCAGATGTAAATACAACGTGATTTGAGTTTGCATTAAGTCTATTGGCAATTTGCTGACGTGCTTTTTGCAATAAAGCTTTAGCAGCGCGGCCTTCTGCGTGAACAGATGATGGATTACCAAATATTTCTAAAGATTCGAATAATGCTATTTTCGCTTTTTTTGTAAGCGGTGTTGTTGCATTATGATCAAAATATCGGCGTTTTACAGCCATTTTAAATCCCAACTATTAATCCTATCAATTGATTTAAAAAAAATAATGCAATTTTCTTGAAAAATGCATTTAAAACAGAATATCTAACGATTAATAAAGTAAATTCATATAAATAAATTTTGTGTGAAAGTTAATCAAGGTCAATGAGAGCCTCTTTATATTAAGGAGCAGTAGAATGCCAGAAATCATTTTTAACGGTCCTGCAGGCCGTCTTGAAGGGCGTTATCAGCCTTCACAACAAAAAAGTGCACCAATTGCAATTATTCTGCATCCTCATCCTCAGTTTGGTGGAACAATGAATAATAAAATCGTTTATGATTTATTTTATATGTTTCAACAGCGTGGATTTATTACTTTACGTTTCAATTTTCGTGGTATTGGGCGAAGTCAAGGTGAATTTGATTATGGAACGGGAGAGCTTTCAGATGCTGCTGCTGCACTTGATTGGGTGCAAACACAACATCCTGATTCTAAAAATTGTTGGGTAGCAGGATATTCGTTTGGTGCGTGGATTGGTATGCAACTTTTAATGCGTCGACCAGAAATTGAGAGCTTTATATCTGTTGCTCCTCAACCTAATATTTATGATTTTTCATTTCTTGCTCCTTGCCCTTCTTCTGGCCTTATAATTCATGGGGACATCGATAAGGTTGCTCCCCCAAAAGATGTTCAAGCTCTTGTAGATAAATTAAAGACGCAAAAAAGCATTACTATTACACAAGAAACACTAGAAGGTGCTAACCACTTTTTTAGTGGATGCCACAAAGAACTTATTGAACGATGTTCACAATATTTAGACAATCATCTTGCAGGCGAATTATCAGGTTGTCCACGTGAAATATTGGCACTTTCTTGAAAGTATTAAAAGAAAAAGATTATTCCAGTGGCTAAATAGCGTATCATAAGAAGTATTTAGAATTTGGAGTGACTTTTTATAAATACAAAACTATGTTTGTGCAATTAATGATATGAACAGCATTAATTGTGGAAGCAAAGTATATCAATGTCATTTTTTGAAGTTTCTTTCATGTATTTTGTATTGGCTTAATATTTTTTGTGTCTTTGTAAATTACGTACCATGTATTAAAGATCGTGATGCGTTTTCAGTTATAGAAACGGATAGTAGTATTTGTTAGGAAAGAAATCCATGTTTGCCTTTAAATCTGAGTTTTTACATATTATGAGCGAACGTGGTTTTATCCATCAAATTTCAGATGAAAAAGGCCTAGATGAGCTTTTTTCAAAAGAGATTGTAACTGCTTATATTGGATTTGATCCCACTGCTTTAAGTCTTCATGCTGGAAGTCTTCTTCAAATTATGATGCTCCATTGGCTACAAAAGACAGGTCATCGCCCTATTATTTTAATGGGGGGTGGAACAGGTGTAATCGGTGATCCCTCTTTTAAAGATGAAGCGCGGCGTCTTTTGACACAAGATGATATTGCTAAAAACATCGTTGGCATTGAAAAAGTTTTTGCTAATTATTTAATATTTGGTAATGGAGCAACTGATGCACGCATTGTCAATAATGCTGAATGGTTATGCGATTTAAAATATCTAGAATTTTTGCGCGATATAGGAAAACATTTTTCAGTCAATCGTATGTTATCATTTGATTCTGTTAAACTCAGACTTGAACGTGAGAATTTTTTGTCATTCCTTGAATTTAACTATATGATTTTGCAGGCTTATGATTTTGTTGAACTTAATAAGCGCTATGGATTACGTGTGCAAATGGGTGGTTCAGATCAATGGGGTAATATCATCAACGGCATTGAATTGGGACATCGCTTGGGAGCGCCGCAGTTATATGCATTAACCTCACCACTGCTTACAACTTCCTCTGGTGCAAAGATGGGCAAATCATTGAATGGTGCAATATGGCTTAATTCAGATATGCTTTCACCTTATCAATTTTGGCAATATTGGCGTAACACGGAAGATGCTGATGTTATACGGTTTTTAAAACTGTATACGACGTTACCAATGAATGAGATTGCCAGACTTTCCACGTTGCAAGGCACTGAAGTTAATGAAGCAAAGAAGATTCTTGCAACAGAAATTACAGCCATGTTACATGGGCAGGTTCTTGCTAATGCAGCTGCAGAAACTGCACGTAAAACTTTTGAAGAAAAAACACTTGCAGATAATCTCCCAACTATTGAAGTCAATGCTACAGAATTAAAAATAGGTACTGGATTGCTTTCTCTTTTAGTACAAGCAGGATTAGCTAAATCTAATAGTGAGGCACGACGACATGTTCAAGGTGGTGGTGTACGTGTGAATGATAAAATTGTTGAAGATGAAACGCGCCTTATTGTGGAAGATGATGTCAGTGCGATAGGAGTAATCAAGCTTTCCTTTGGTAAAAAAAAGCACGTCTTGGTTAAGCCGTATAAACTATCTCTGGATTCTTAATCTCTTTTTGTAATTTCTTATATTTTGTTAAATTATAAAAGTTTTAACTTCTTATAATGATCAGGTTCTCGTAATGCATTTTTATTATTTCAATTATAACATAATAATACTATTGTATATAATTAAAGCGTTACAGTGTTATGTAATCTAAAAATTTGATACTTGTATAAAAAAGAAAGAAAGTGCAATGACAAGACCAACGAAAGGTGATATCGCCCCTGATTTTGATTTGCCACGTGATGGCGGAGGGCAATTACGTCTTTCTGATCTTCGAGGAAAGCCAGTTGTTTTATATTTTTATCCAAAAGATGATACGAGCGGATGCACAAGTGAAGCAATTGATTTTACACGATTAAAAATAGAGTTTGATAAAATAGGAGTTATCATTATTGGTATATCTCCAGATAATGTTAGCAAACATGATAAATTTAAAGCAAAACATGAGCTTGATATCATCCTTATTTCAGATGAGGAAAAAGTTACACTTGAAGCTTATGGTGTCTGGGTTGAAAAGAGTATGTATGGGCGTAAATATATGGGGGTCGAACGGAGCACTTTTCTCATTGATGCAACAGGAAAAATAGCAAAGGAGTGGCGCAAAGTTAATGTATCTGGACATGCCGAAAGTGTTTTAATTGCTGCGCGTGCATTGTGTAATAATGATTGCGAATTCAGCTAAAATTCTTGATAAGAGCCTCGATATTATTATTCTGAATTTAATTCAATTTTACCGATTAATGGTTTTAATATTTAGATTAAAAATTAATATAGATTGACTAATGATACCAGTGAAGATTCAAATATGATGGATTGGTATTAATCACTTAGTCTTTTCTTCAATTATAGGGTCTTTTTTGTAAACATGTTGGGCAAGCGCTGCTTCTATAAACACATCCAAATTACCATTAAGGACACTTTGTGGATCAGTATTTTCAACACCTGTGCGTAAATCTTTAACAAGCTGATAGGGTTGAAGAACATAAGATCTAATTTGATGCCCCCATCCAATTTCTGTTTTAGAAGCTTCAATAGCATTGTTTTCTGCTTCGCGCTTTTTAAGTTCTTCTTCATAAAGGCGTGCGCGTAGCATAGACCAAGCTGTTGCTCTATTTTTATGCTGAGAACGCTCTATTTGGCATTGAACAACAATGCCCGTTTTTATATGGGTAATACGGACTGCAGAATCTGTTGTATTGACATGTTGTCCTCCAGCTCCTGATGCACGGTATGTATCAATACGGATATCTGACTCTGAAATATTAATTTCAATATTATCATCAACAACGGAGTAAACCCAAACACTTGCAAAAGAAGTATGACGTCTTGCGTTTGAATCAAAAGGTGAAATGCGTACCAAGCGATGAACACCTGATTCTGTTTTTAGCATACCATAAGCATTATGCCCTTTTACGAGAATCGTAGCTGATTTTATACCAGCTTCTTCTCCATCGTGAATTTCTAATATTTCAACTTTCATTTTATGCTGTTCAGCCCAGCGAACATACATGCGTAAAAGCATAGAAGCCCAATCTTGGCTTTCTGTTCCCCCTGCCCCAGCATGAATCTCTAAATAAGTATCATTTGAATCGGCTTCTCCTGAAAGAAGCAAATCAATTTGTCGTTTATCTATCTCACTTTTAAGTTTACGTATTGTATTTTCTGCGTCGGTGATAATTTCTTCATCATTTTCTTCTTCACCCATTGCAATTAATTCAATAGATTCTTCAAGTATTTGCGTAAATAATCGAATGCTATTTATTGAATCTTCAAGACATTGACGCTCACGCATTATATCTTGTGCTTGTTGTGTATCATTCCAAAGTGACGGATCTTTAGCTTTTTGATTGAGATATTCAAGGCGTTTTAATGAGTGCTCCCAGTCAAAGATGCCTCCTTAGCAATTTAATAGCTTGCTGTATTTCATCAACTAATGTTTCTATTTCTACTCGCACAATTTAGTCCCTTAATTTTGATTTTTTCATTATAAATTCTTTTTTATATCAATTATAGTAATAAGAGTGAATGTTATGCTCTTATAAACTTGTTTGATTATAGCTACAGCATAGAAATAATTGAGCATTATTCACATTATCTGCCATATCAAAAAATTACTTTTCAATTAATATAATCCACCAGAACCTTTTTTAAGGGCTTTATTAACTTGTGGAGAAGTAGTTACCGTGGGAATACCTTCTTGGAAAGAATTAGTTTCACCAATAACCTGATACACATCAGCAGGACCAGTTCCTGGTTTGAATGCTTCTAAAATAACATCATTATCATCATCTTTAGCGAGCATACCGGTTTTACGGTTAATTTTTATTAAAATCATACCCTTTGGTATCTTAAATGGTACATTTGGCTTGTCTTTCAAAGCGGCTTGCATAAACTCTCCAAAAATAGGCGCTCCCAATGAACTTCCTGTTCCAGTGCGTCCTAATGAAGCCGGTTGATCATAGCCAATAAAAACACCAACCACAAGATCAGGCGTAAATCCTATAAACCAAGCATCTTTCGATTCATTAGTCGTACCTGTTTTACCAGCAATATGCCGGTTAAGATAACGCAAACGTGCAGCGGTTCCACGCTGAATAACTCCTTCCATCATTGATGTAATCTGATAAGCTGTCATAGGATCAAGAACTTGCTCTCGTTCATCAATTAATGTTGGTTCGCTTTGATTATTCCATGACTGAACATTACAATTTTCACAAAGACGATCATCATGATGGTAAACAGTTCTTCCATAACGATCTTGAATTCGATCTATAAAAGAAGGTTTAATTGAATGCCCTCCATTTGCAATAACTGAATAAGCTGTTACCATCCTTAAAACTGTTGTTTCATCAGCTCCTAAAGCCATGGAAAGATAAGGCTGTAATTTGTTTGTAACTCCAAAACGTTCTGCGTATTCGGCAACCAACGGCATTCCCATATGATGAGCAAGCCGTACGGTCATAAGGTTACGAGAATGTTCAATGCCATAACGCAATGTTGAAGGTCCTGCAAAAGTGCCACCATAGTTTTTTGGTTGCCAAACTTGACCATTACCTTGAAGAATTTCAACAGGACCATCCAAGACTACGGATGCTGGCGTATATCCATTATCCAGTGCTGCTGCGTAAACAAAAGGCTTAAATGCAGAACCAGACTGGCGATAAGCTTGTGTTGCACGGTTAAATTCAGATTCAGCAAAGGAAAAACCACCAACCATTGCAAGAACGCGTCCTGTATGAGGTTCCATAGCGACAATCGCTCCCTCAATCTTTGGTATTTGTTGCAAACGATAGACATTGTCTGTATTTGATAATTTTTCAACAAAAATGACATCTCCAACATGTAGGACATCTGATAAATTTTGAGCAGTTGTTCGACGGTTATTTTCACCAATAACATTCAATGCCCATTTTGATTGCTCTATAGATAATGTAGCAATTACTCGTTCTTTTGATAATAAACCTGAATTTTCACGCTGTGGCTGCAAACCTATCTCTACTTTATCAGTGCTAGAAGACAGAACAACTGCCAAATTCCATTCAGGAACATCGCTTAGTCCAGTGATATCTGCAAGTGCTATACCCCAATCATCTGTAATCTCGATATGTCTATAAGCTCCACGCCATCCTCGCGAATGGTCAAATTTAATTAAACCATCTTGCAAAGCACGCCGCGCAATAAGTTGTAAATACGGATCAAGTGTTGTACGAACTGAAAGGCCACCTTCATAAAGTGCTGTGGCTCCGTAGTGATGCATTAAGTGACGACGTACTTCTTCAGTAAAATACTCAGCAGCAAAAACATAACTATCGCTCCCACGTATTTTTACTCCCAAAGGCTTTTCTTTAGCTTGTTTACCTTGATCTGGTGTTACATATCTATTAGCCACCATCCGATCTATAACCCAATTACGTCGTTCAATAGCGCGTTGTGTATTTTTAAATGGATCATAATTTCCTGGTGCCTTAGGAAGAGCTGCCAGGTAAGCGCATTCTTCTAAAGTAAGTTCATGAATGGATTTATTAAAATAAATCAGTGAAGCTGCTGCGACACCATAAGTACCACGCCCCAGATAAATTTCATTAAGATAAAGTTCAAGAATATGATCTTTAGAGTAAGTTTTCTCAATACGTATGGCAAGAATAGCTTCTTTTAACTTACGTTCAAGCGTTGCTTCTGAATTTAAAAGAAAGTTTTTAGCCACTTGTTGTGTAATGGTTGATGCTCCTTCTGGACGTCGCCCAGAACCGATATTAATAATATTGTTAATTAAAGCTCTAGAAAGACCTTCAGGATCTAAACCAAAATGATTATAAAAATTTTTATCTTCAGCTGAAATAAAAGCTTCTTTAAGAAGATTTGGAATTGATTCGATTGGTAAATAAAGGCGATGTTTTGTCGCAAATTCTGCCATAAGACGGCCATCGGCTGCATGAACGCGCGTCATCACAGGTGGTTCATACAATGAGAGGACCTCATAATCAGGAAGCTCATCAGCTTGACTACTCGTTACTGCTGCGCATAGCATAATTTCATAAAATCCAAGAATTATGAAGAAATTAAGCAGATATCTTAAAAACATCATCATTGAAACGAATATCGCTTTCTTAAAAATTGATCAAAAAAACATATTTAATTTTATTATTAATAGGTGTTATTAAATTAAGACAAATGCAAGATTAATTTCTATTATTTTGTTACCAAAATTTAATATCAATGCTTTACTTTTTAATATTTAAGGAGACTGCATAATTTCTTTCCGATACTGGGAAAATTGACGAATAGAATGGGCAAGAGAAACAACTATTTGATTCCTCCATTGAGAATTATTAAATAATTTCTCGTCTTCTTTATTAGATAAATATCCTATTTCTATCAACACAGAAGGTACATCTGGAGCTTTTAAAACTTGAAAATCAGCGTATCTATGAGGATTTTTGATCAGATTAATATTATTATTTGACAAATTTAAAATAACACGATCAGCAAAATTAAGTGAAAGTATATGAGTTTCACGTCTAGCGAGATCAATCAAAATATCTGTAACTTCATGCGATTCTTCTGTGAGCAATCCACCAAGGAGATCTGCGTTATTTTCAACTTCAGCTAGAGTTTTTGCAATCGCATCAGATGCCTTATCAGATAAGGTATAAACTGTAGCACCGCGAAGAGAAGGAATATTAATACTATCTGCGTGAATAGATATGAAAAGATCGGCATTAAAATTTTGTGCTTTTTTAACTCTTTCGCTTAATCTTAGAAATACATCAGAATCGCGTGTTAAAGTCACATTGATATCAGAGTCTTTTTTTAATTCATTTTGCAATGCACGTGCAAAAGCTAACGTTATATTTTTTTCTAAAATTCCAGTAATACCTTGTGCACCACTGTCAATTCCACCATGACCAGGATCAAGCACAACATGAAAATAATGCTTTGGATTGGACTGCTTTTTTATGTTTTGGTTGGTTTTTTGTTGTTTTGTCAAAACTTCATTAGATTTTTTCTGTACATTTTGGGTGATATCAATCAGTACCTGCCATAAACCATTTTCTAATTTTTGCACTGTACTATTTTCAATAATAAAAGAGGTTTTGCTTGTCAAAGTAATATATGAGGTTTGTGTATCGGAAAAATTATAATGTATATCGGATAACATGCTTGATAGTATATTTTGTTTATTTAGAGATGTATTTTGTGTTGAAAAATCAACTGGAGGTAAATTGATAACCAAACGTGAGGAACTATCGGAAATTTGTAAATAGAAATTTGGTTCAGCATTAAAAACTGCAATAATACGTGTAGATGTGTTATCACCAATTGTTCGCAGATTAATAAGTTTTAACGCATCCGCACCTTGAATATATGTTTGAAATATCAAAAAAAAGGATAAAAAGCATATAAAATACCAAGTAATATTCCAATAGACTGCTTTCAACATTCTGACGGGGAATCGTTTAATCATTTAAGCAAAACACTTTTTCTGTATTAATAAATTGTTTTTATTGTATAAAATTGCACTGTAAATATAGGTTATATTATTTCAATAAATGTTGAATCCTTTAACCACAAATATTTAAAAAAGATCAAAATAAGGGAAATAAATGCATTATAATGGTGTGTATTTATAGTTGTTACTTGCCAAAAACATGATATCAACATAAAAGAATATTTACGCTTTTTATAGGCGATAGCCATCTGTTATTGATTTAAATTATCAATAATTTTGTTAAGTTATCTTTGAAGGTTTATCGCATATTATGCGTTTAGGCTTTTTATAGGTGATAAGTTTTCATACCTTAAAAAGCAGGATTATGTTATTTTAAATTCGCTGGTTCGGATATCCGAACTATTTTCAAAATTGTTTTGCCGGAGACTTATAAAAATATGAGTCATACAAAACAGATGGAACTGATGATTGTAAATATCGCAAACGCTGTAATGTGTTTGCGAACGAAAATCCATTGTGTTATGTCGGCACCCCCCTTTTATGGCAGACAGCCTTTTATATTTGCAAGTAGTGATCCCGCTTGTTTAGATAAAGTTGTGCGTGTCGCCTTTAGGATTTTAACTTATGTCAAACAAAATGCTTATAGATGCCTCCCATCCGGAGGAAACGCGTGTTGTTGTTGTCCACGGCAACAAAATTGAAGAACTTGATTTTGAGTCAGAACATAAAAAACAGCTTAAGGGGAATATTTATCTCGCACGTATCACACGTGTTGAGCCATCACTTCAAGCAGCCTTTGTAGAATATGGTGGTAATCGCCATGGTTTTTTAACATTTTCAGAAATTCACCCTGATTATTATCAAATTCCTATTGCTGATCGTCTTGCTCTTCTTGAAGAAGAAGAGAAAGCTGCTATTGATGAAAATCAAGCAGATGATCTCGTTGAGGAAATAAAACAGAATAAAAAAGATTCAAGAAAAACAAAAAAAAGTAAGAACCATAACGTTCTTTCTGTAGATAGTGAAAACAATGTCATATCTGAATCAATGGCAAATGATGATGGAGAAGAAATACTTGATGGAAATGTTTTTGATGATGATATTGAAATGGTGGGTGCGGAAGATGCTCTTGAAGAACTCCCTACTTATCAGCGTAAACCGGTGCGCCAATATAAGATTCAAGAAGTTATTAAACGGCGTCAAATTTTATTAGTACAAGTGATCAAAGAAGAGCGTGGCAATAAAGGTGCAGCACTCACAACTTATTTATCATTGGCAGGTCGCTATTCAGTTTTAATGCCGAACACGGCACGGGGTGGTGGTATTTCCCGGAAAATTACCAATATACAAGATCGCAAACGTCTCAAAGACATTGTAAAAGAATTAGCAGTTCCAAAAGGTATGGGTGTTATTCTACGAACTGCTGGAGCTAATAGAACAAAAGTCGAAATTAAACGTGATTATGAATATCTCATGCGGTTATGGGAAACTGTTCGTACTTTAACACTCAAATCAACCGCGCCATGTCTAGTTTATGAGGAAGGTAATTTGATAAAGCGTTCCATTCGCGATCTTTATAATAAAGACATTAATGAAATTCTTGTGTCTGGTGATAAAGGATATCGTGAAGCTAAAGATTTTATGCGCATGTTGATGCCAAGTCATGCAAAAGTTGTTCAGCCTTATCGTGATCCTATACCCATTTTTACGCGTAACAATATCGAAGCTCAACTAGATAAAATGTTGCAACCACAGGTTGCTTTAAAATCTGGTGGTTATCTTGTTATTAATCAGACGGAAGCACTTGTCGCTATTGATGTAAACTCTGGTCGTTCTACCAAAGAACATTCTGTTGAAAAAACAGCGCTACAAACCAATCTTGAAGCTGCAGAAGAAATAGCTCGTCAATTACGTTTACGTGATTTAGCAGGCTTAATTGTGATTGATTTCATTGATATGCTTGAAAATCGTAACATTAAGCTTGTTGAAAAAAAGCTGAAAGATTGTTTAAAAAATGATCGTGCCCGTATTCAAGTTGGTCGTATCTCACATTTTGGCCTTATGGAAATGAGCCGTCAACGCATTCGTGTATCAGTTCTAGAAAGTACAATGCAGCCTTGTCCTCATTGTGCTGGAACTGGAAATGTACGTTCAGAATCATCAATTGCCTTGCATGTTATGCGCTCAATTGAAAAATATCTTCTTAGTCATTCGCAATATAATATCATTGTGCGGACATCTGCAGTGATAGCACTTTATGTACTCAACCATAAACGCAGTATTCTTGTTGATTTAGAAACGCGCTTTAAGCTTAATATTAGTATTGAAGCAGATGATAGCGTTGGAGCACAGCATTTAGTTATTTCCAGAGGAACAATAGCAGAAAAAGACCATTTATCTCTACTAGCTATTGAAGATGATAATAAAGAGGAAGCTGAAGATACAATCTTGATGGAAAGCAAATTAACTTATGATGAGTCTCCTGTTGAAAATAATCAACGGTATCGGCGTAAAGATCATAAAAGTGAATTACATGACAGCTTTTCTACACTCTCTCATAAAGATGATATTCAAAATAATGAGGATAGCCGCCGTCGTGGACGTCGTCGTGGGTACCGTAAGGGTCGACGTAGTCAAAATAACGGTTTTTATCAATCTCGTGTTCCTTATGCTGAACCAGTCGGAGAATTTTCCAAACAGGCTTTAGAAGAAATTAAAGCAGCGCATCGCCGATATTCTATTCCAACTGCTGAACCTGTAGGATTTGATGAACAAAACAGTGATGCAAAACATCATGTCAATGTACAACAAAATACTGTTTTTAAAGCTAAAAAGAATCATAATGCACATCCTCGAAAGGCATTTCAAGGCCCAAAAATGCCCGAAAATGATAAAAGTGTGACAACATCAACACCTGTTGAAGAAAAAAACACTACCGACTCTATTCATAAATCTAAAACAAAAAAAGAGAATAAACCAACTCGTGAGATAATTGAAGAAATCTCGACAGGTACAAAAAAATCAATACGTCAAACAAGAAAAAAAGTTATTACGAAAAAAACAGCTCAAATAACTGAAGCATCAGAAAAAGAAACTATAACAAAACAAGCTGTTGAACAAATTTCTACCGAACCTGTTATTTCATCATCAGTACCTGAGGGAGAGAGTAAAACTGAACGCATTGGATGGTGGAAGCGCAGAGCTTTCTCAAAGAACTAAACAATTAAAAAACGCTATAGAATATTCTATAGCGTTTTTAGATATAAACAAAATATAAAAAAAGCCTTTAAAATCTTTTATATTATTTGTTATTATTTTTCTGAGCCTTTTCTTGTTCAACCCGCATACGATCTTCAATTTCTTTTTGCTTTGATTGGATAGTTTGCTGTAACTTCATTTGTTTTTGCTGAAAAGTCTTTTCATCTATACCAGGGCCTGTGTAGGCAGCTTTAAATCCGTTAAGAGAAAATTCGATAGGATTAGCACCACCCCGAATATTGGTTGTAGTTACAACCATTTTCGAACCAGTTTTCATGGCAGCAACTAACTTGTCACTTAAAACATCATTAGCGATACAACTTGTTCCATTACAAACAACGTAAGGAATTTTCATAGAAAAGTCATTTCCAATTTGGATATGAACACCCTCTGGTAGAAGACGATTCGTAGGTACTTGAATACCTATACGTTTTTCTTCCTTTTTTCCTTTTACTTCAACTAAATTAACAGCAGTCAAAGGCTGACCAGTATCTGATATAACATTGTTCATTGTGTTACAAATGTTAATATCATTCTGCTTACTGCAAACTTTGTACCAACCTTGAGATAAATTCTCTGCACCTGCTGGAGTATAAGCCATGAGAAAAAAAGTAGCGGTTCCAGCCAATACTGAAATAGCAGTATAGGTATTTTTATGCGACATAATTAAGTTAATCCTTTCAATGTGCTTGTATGATTGATCCCAATAGAAGGATATTAAGTTGATTTTTAGTCAACAGTATTAAAATTAATCAAAAAAATAATGTTTCTTTGTGCTTTTTATTATATATAAAGAGAAAAGTAAAATCTAGAGAGAGAAAACAATTAAATAATTGATTGAATTTTTATATAATTTATATGGCTCATTTTCTTTTCAATTGTTTTATTTTTTGATAAAATTTATTTCATAAAGTGCTTTCATAATGAACAAAGTTAAATTTGTATAAACAAATTATTATCACGTTATTATTAATGTTATTTAACAGTTTAGATCGTTTAAAATTTTTTCTTTCTCTTATGATTTTTCTTCTGTGCCATGACGTAATAGCAAATGGCATTGCAATGCGTGGAGCACCGAAACTACCAAATAAATTTGAATATTTTCCTTATGCTTCTTCCAATGCAAATAGTAAAGGCAAAATCACATATGGCGTTGTTGGAACATTTGATGGTTTAAATCCATTTGTTATTCGTAGTTTTAGAACAACTGCAAGAGGACTTTTTGCTGATGAGCAATTTTCTGGTCTTGTTTACGAAACAATGATGGTGCGTTCTCGTGATGAATCTTTTACACTTTATCCTCTTCTGGCAGAAAAAGTTGAATTAAATGACGAACGCACAGAGATTACTTTTTTTCTCAATCCAAAAGCGCATTTTTCAGATGGGAAACTCATAACAGTTGAAGATGTCTTATTCACGGTTAACCTTCTTAAAGACAAGGGAAGACCTCCATTTGATCGATACATGAAGCGTATAGAATCTATTGAAGTAATTAATAATTATTGTATAAGAATGCACTTTCCACAATCACAGGATCGTGAGTTTCCGCTTATTTTAGCAGGTGTAATGCCAATATTACCTAAACATGCTATTAATGTTGATGATTTTGAAAAAAATGGTTTAGTTAAAATTCCAGGAAGTGGTCCTTATGTTATTGAACATGCTGATCCTGGTGAACGAATTATCTATAAACGTGATCCCAATTATTGGGGGAGAGATCTTCCTGTTAATAAAGGGTTGCATAACTTTGACATTATTCAAATCGAATATTTTAGAAATGATACAGCGCACTTTGAAGCTTTTAAAAAAGGTATTGTTGATATCTTTATTGAAGGATCTTCTAATCCAAATCGTTGGCGGCTTGCTTATAATTTTCCGGCTGTTCGCGAGGGACGCGTTATCAAAGAATCTTTTTCAAAAGGGACACCTGCTGATACTATTGGTTTTGTTTTTAATACCCGTCGCACTATTTTTAAAGATAAAAAGGTACGACAAGCATTATCAATGCTTTTCGATTTTGAATGGGTCAATCGCCATCTTTTTAGTAATATTTATACCAGAACAGAAGGTTATTGGGCAGGATCTATACTTTCATCTGTAGGAAAATCAGCAAGCGAAGAAGAAAAAAGGCTCTTAGCTCCTTATTTTAATGCAGTTCTTCCCGAAGTAATGGATGGAAGCTGGCGTCTTCTTAAAACAGATGGTTCAGGTATGGATCGGCTTATCATGCAAACAGCTTGGAAACTTTTGCAAGAATCGGGTTTTACCAGAAAAAACAACAAAGTTATTGCTCCGAATGGTTTACCCTTTCAATTTGAGATCATGACTCAAACACTTGATGAAGAAAAAATTGCCCTTGCATTTCAAAGTACGCTATCACGTTTTGGTATTAATATTGAAATAAGAACTGTCGATGATACCCAATATCAAAATCGCTTAAGTATATTTGATTATGATATGATTATTGCAAAATTAAAAAATTCTCTATCACCAGGCAATGAACAAATAAACCGCTGGGGTTCTGCTTCTAGAAATTTGAAAGGAAGTTTTAATTTTGCAGGAACAGCTGATCCTGCTATAGACGCGATGATAACTGCAATGCTCAATGCACGTTCAGATACTAATTTCATTGCAGCAGTGCGTGCTTTAGATAGAGTTCTTATTTCTGGTAGTTATTATATACCATTGTACCACTTGCCTGAACAGCGAATAGCACGTTGGTCATATATTAAACACCCTATTTATACATCCTTATATGGATATTATCTTCCAACTTGGTGGCGTGAATAAAAGAAAAACAAACAAAAACAAACTTATGATTGTTTTTACTAATTTCATTTGTTCATGATTCCATTTAGGTTGCAATAATCAACACACAATCTTATCAGGTAGATAATGAGGCAGTTATAGGAAAAAATCTGTATAAATCCTAACGCATATTAATCGCTTTAAAAGGGAAACATCAGGTTTAGTTGCTAGTTTATAAAGCAGTACTCTCATACAATTGGTATTCGTTGTATTGTCTAGGAACACCCACATAAATCGTGAGAGAGTATATTTAACCACACTATTCCATGTTATTTTGAGGAAAATGAAATATTCTAGATATACAGCAATTTTAAAAACTATAAAAATACAATCTTATAAACTTATAGATAATGTTATTACGCAGACACATACTATAAGATATTGGAAAGGATTTTATGCCTTTGTCGTAGATCAACAATGCTTATATAAAAGAGTAACAGGCAGACTTTTATAGAATTTATGCAGAAAATTAATCATGGTTATGGTTTTAAAACTAGTAAATGCAAAAACTGCTAAGCAGGATATTGTTCTGTCATTGTTGCAAGTTGTGTCATAATTGTTTCTGCACCTAAAAGTCTTTCATCAGCTGTGGGCCAATCACGAATAAAAATAATACTTTGATCTGGTCGGATTTTTGCCAGAGAGCCTTGTTCTCCAATCCATTTAATAAGGCCAGCACTGTTTTCAAAATAATTATTACGAAACTGCACAACAATACCCTTTGGGCCAGCATCCAATTTTTCTACATGCGCTTTTTTACATAATGCTTTAATATAAACAATCTTAAGAAGATGTTGAACTTCAGTTGGAAGAAAACCGAAACGATCCACCAATTCAGCTCCTAATTGGTTGATTTGTTGCAAATCATCAAGTTCTACTAAACGGCGATAAAGACTCATACGTAGTGATAAATCAGGCACAAAACTTTCTGGTATTATCGCTGTTATACCAAGTGAAATTTGGGGTGACCATTGGCCCTCTTCATTATGTTTGCCATCCTTTAATTCGGCAACTGCTTCTTCAAGCATTTTTTGATAGAGCTCAAACCCAACTTCTTTAACATGCCCTGATTGCTCTTCGCCTAAAAAATTACCTGAACCACGAATGTCCATGTCATAACTAGCTAATTGAAAACCTGCACCCAATGTGTCGAGAGATTGCAAGACTTTAAAACGGCGATCAGCAGTAGGCGTTAAAACTTTACCAGCAGGAAAAGTAAAAAGTGCATAAGCGCGTTGTTTTGAACGCCCTACCCTACCACGCAACTGATAAAGTGAAGAAAGACCGAACATGTCAGCACGGTGCACAATTAATGTATTTGCTGTTGGAATATCAAGACCTGATTCAATGATGGTTGTTGAAAGTAGTACGTCATATTGCCTATCATAAAATGCATTCATAATATCATCAAATTGTGTAACTGGCATTTGACCATGAGCTACCGCAAATTTAAGTTCGGGTACGTGTGTTTTGAGATATTCTTCTACATAAGGAAGATCAGAAATACGAGGACAAACATAAAAACTCTGTCCGCCCCGATAATATTCACGAAGCAATACCTCGCGTATAACAACTGCATCAAAAGGTGAAATAAAAGTTCGAACCGGTGTTCTACCAATGGGTGGAGTTGCTATTAATGAAAGTTCACGCAGTCCTGATAAAGCAAGCCCTAAAGTTCGTGGTATGGGAGTAGCTGAAAGTGTGAGAACATGAATATCACTTTTAATTTCTTTTAAGCGTTCTTTGTGCTTAACACCAAAATGTTGCTCTTCATCAATGATAAGAAGCCCTAACCGTGAAAAATTAATTGATTCATTAAGTAATGCATGTGTCCCAATGGCAATATCAATTGTACCATTTGAAATATCTTTTTTGACTTGCGCTAATTCTTTGGCTTTTACAAGCCTTGAAACATGACCAATTTTAACAGGTAACCCTTGAAAACGTGAGATAAAAGTCTTGTAATGTTGCCGTGAAAGCAAAGTTGTAGGCACAACAACAGCAACTTGATAACCATTTAATGCAACAACAAAAGCACTTCTAATAGCAATTTCTGTTTTTCCAAAACCAACATCACCACATATTAAACGGTCCATCGGTTTTCCTGCCGCTAAATCACCTAGAACTGCATCAATTGCGTCTATTTGATCTTCTGTTTCTTCATAAGGAAAGCGCGCAACAAATTCATCAAACAATCCAATCGGTGGAATTAACGCAGGTGCAGAGCGTGTGGCGCGTTCTGCTGCTATGCGGATTAATTGGCCGGCAATTTTCAACAAATGTTTCTTAAGTCGAGCTTTACGTGTTTGCCAAGCAACACCACCTAACTTATCTAATGTTACATCTGTATCTTCTGATCCGTAACGTGATAGAAGTTCAATATTTTCAACAGGTAAAAATAATCGATCACCTTCAGCGTAATTGATTTCTAGACAATCACGTAAAATTCCAGCTGTCATGATGGTTTTGAGACCGATAAACTGCCCAATACCATGATCAATATGTACAACAATATCACCAGAATTTAATGTAGCAATTTCAGAGATAAAATGCGCATTATGCTTATGCCGCTTTGATGATCTTATTAATCGATCACCAAGAATATCCTGTTCTGCTATGATAACAAAATCGTCAATTTCAAAACCATGCTCAATTGCTATGATAGCTGCCGATATCTGATCATATGATGTTGCCTTTACAGCTTGTAATGACGTTGCAATTTTTATTTTTTTTAATCCGTATTCATCAAAAATTTGCAACAAGCGATTCATAGATCCTTCACTCCAGCAGGCTAAGAGCACCTTCTTACCAGCTGCTTGTAGTGAAAGCATATAATCAACTACATTCGCAAAGACATTTTTTTCCTGCGCGTTACGCTCTTTTACAAAATCATATCCCGGTATAACATTCGTATGAATGACTGTCTGTCCAAAAGTTTGTGGAACATTGAAGGGTATAAAATCAATACGTTGTCTCGATTGTTGTGCACGTGTTAAAACTTGCTCTGGTGTCAGATAAAGTAGATTAGGCTCTATTGGATGATAAGAAGCATTACTCTCTTGATCGTTTTCTTGCTCTTTACGAACATTATAAAAATCTTCAATAAGACGATAGCGTTCAGTTAGCACTTCTTCTATAAGGTACTCAAAAATAATAGGTACGTTACCACAATAATCAAAGAAATTATCAAGATTCTCATAAAAAAACGGTAACCAATGTTCCATACCAGAAAAACGCCGCCCTTGAGAAATAGCTTCATAAAGCATATCATTTCTTTGTGATACACTAAATGTATGAATATAATTATTTTTAAATCGACTAATCCGCTCAGGCGTGAGAATAACCTCACTCATTGGTTGTAAAAAAAATCAGTTTTATTGCCTGTTGTGCGTTGCGTAACTGGATCGAATATACGAATAGTTTCTAGAGTATCACCAAAAAAATCAAGGCGCAAAGGTTCACTATCACTAGGAGAAAAAATATCAATAATTCCTCCTCTAATAGCAAATTCACCAACATCATGCACAATCGCAACACGTTCAAATCCACTACGTTCTAAATAATGGATTAAATTATCCATATTAACACATTGACCAATACTCATATGGATAATTTGATCATCAATTATGGTGCGAGGTGGTAATTTTTGAATAATCGCATTTGCTGTTGTCAATATAATTGCAGAACGTGAATTTTTACGCAAATGTAATATATGCGCCAAGGCTGAAAGACGCCGTGCAGTAACGGCTATTCCAGGCGACACGCGATCATAAGGTAAACAATCCCATGCAGGAAACTGAAAAACAGGTAAATTAGGTTCAATAAAATTTAAAACTTGTTGTAAATGAGAAATCTTTGTTCCATCACGAACAATATAAACAAGTGGTTTATCTTGAGCAATTTCTGAACTCAATTGAGCAAGCGCAAAAGGTTCAAATCCATCAATAATGCCATCCAGAACTATTAAATCCCGTACATCTTTAGGAAGAATAATTTTTTGAAATATGGACATTTTGATTAATTAAAATTTGTGCAAATACGGTAATTTGCAATATCACGAAAAAGCGGACTATCTATCTCAGATGGTGTAGGAATTTCCCCTGTAATCCACATAAGTAAATCGCGATCTTCAAAAGACATAATATATTCAAGTTCAGAGACTGTTTCATCGCTCATTCCAATAATATGCGAATCAACATATTGTCCTAAAATTAAATCCATTTCACGGATGCCTCTATGCCACGCCCGAAAAATCAATCGCCGACGTCGCGTATTTAATTGATTTTTATCAATTACAAAATTTGTCATAAAAACTCTTCAATAGGTAAATATAGACATACGCTATAGTATTAACTTTCTATAATAAATGAATAAATGGTGTACTGTATTTTTAAGGAAGTTCAATAATTTTTCTCTCTTTCAGTGTAATTCGGCGATGCATCAGTTTGGCCAAGCTATAATTATGTGTTGCAATAAGAGCAGCAAGGCCAGATTGACGAACAAGTGCTGACAAAGCCTGAAATACATAAACTGAAGTTACAGGATCAAGATTCCCTGTAGGCTCATCGGCTAACAGTATAGAAGGAGCATTTGCTATCGCACGTGCAATAGCGATACGCTGTTGTTCGCCACCTGATAATTCTGATGGACGATGTCTGGCACGATGAGAAACCCGAAGATATGTTAATAATTTAAGTGCCCGATTTTCTGCAGTCGATCTTTTCAATCCTGCTATCATTTGGGGTATCATTACATTTTCTAAAGCTGTGAACTCTGGTAACAAATGATGAAATTGATAAACAAAACCAATATTGTTTCGTCTCATAGCCGTTCGCTCGCTATCAGAGCATTTTGCACAAGAAATACCATGCAACAAAACATCACCAGCTGTTGGTTTTTCGAGTAACCCAGCAATATGAAGAAGTGTTGATTTTCCAGCACCAGATGGTGCAACAAGTGCTACGAGTTCTCCACGGTTAAGAATAAAATTAGCTTTGTCTAAAATAATTAAAGGTTTGTCGTTATCAAAAAAACGTCGCTCAATCTCGACAAGTTCTAAAACAACAGACATTACTCATACCTCAAGGCTTGTACGGGGTCTAGTTTAGAAGCTTGCCACGCCGGAATAAGTGTTGCAAAAAACGATAAAAGTAAAGCCATCACAACTACTATAGCAGTTTGTTCCCATTCAACCCGTGCTGGCAATTTTGTTAAAAAATAAAGTTGAGGATTAAAAACATCAACATTAAAAAACCAAGATACAAAATCCTGAATATAATTGATGTTTGTAGCTGCTATGATACCTAAAACTACCCCTAATATTGTCCCAATACATCCAATCATCATCCCGGTAGAGATAAATATACGCATGATTGCATTCTGGTGTGCTCCCATAGTGCGCAAAATTGCAATATCATGGTTTTTATCTTTCACAAGCATAATTAGCCCAGAAATAATATTTAAAGCAGCAACGAGGATAATAAGAGAAAGAATAAAAAACATGACGTTACGCTCAATCTGCAAAGCTGAAAAGAAAGCCTGATTGCGCATGCGCCAATCAATTAAATAAACTTGTTGATCCATTTCTTTTTCTATTACCCGCTTTATTTGATCAACAGTATCGGGATCATTAAGAAATAACTCTAGTGATTGAATTTTCTGTCCTAAATTGAAAAATGCTTGCGCTTCAGAAAGAGGCATAAAAACAAATATTGTGTCATATTCAGACATACCCACTTCAAAAATAGCAATTATTTTATAAGCTTTAATACGTGGCATAACGCCAAAAGGTGTTACATCACCATCTGGTGTAATAATACGCAGATCACTTCCAATTGTCAGCCCTAATTTTTCTGCCAGACCACTTCCGATTGCAATGCCTTCCTCTTCTTCAAATTGAGCGAGTGTACCTGATTTAATATTTTGAGTTACTATTTTAAGCTTCTCCAAGTCTTCCTGACGCATACCGCGAATTAAAGCACCAGTTCCCCCACCAATATTCCCCTGAACAAGTGCTTGTCCTTCAACAACAGGCAAAGCAGAGTTTACGCCGTCTATGGATTCTAAATAAGAAATAAAGGTATTATAATCAGAGAAACCAGAATCAGTTGTCTGAATGATAAGATGTCCGTTCATGCCGAGAATGCGATTAAGAAGCTCTGTGCGAAAACCATTCATTACTGCCATAACGACAACTAAGGCAAAAACCCCTAACATAATTCCAATTAAAGAAATGATTGAAACAACAGATGTAAACATATGTTTTTTATTAGGAATCATGTAACGAAATGAAACCATCCATTCATAAGATGAAAACCATTTTCTTCTCAAATTATTCATAACATTGCCCATCTAAGTTTGTAGAAAACCGGTTAAGTACAGATTCAATTGTTAAAGATTCTTTAGCACCTGTTTTTCTATCTTTAATTTCAACCTCATTTTGTGTAGCATTTTTGGGGCCAACGATTATTTGTGTTGGTAAACCAATCAAATCCATTATTGCAAATTTTATACCAGGGCGTTCATTTCTGTCATCTAACAATGGATCAAAGCCAGCACGTATAAGTCCCTGATAAAGAGTTTCACAGATATGGTTACATTTTTTATCGTCTGATTTCATGTTGATGATACCAAAATCAAATGGTGTTATTGGCTTTGGCCAAATAATACCATTTTCATCATGAGAAGCTTCAATTGCTGCTGCAACAAGACGTGAGGGTCCAATCCCATAAGATCCCATAAAAACCGGATATTCTTTTCCGTCTTTTCCCATCACTTTTGCTCCCATTGGTACAGAATATTTAGTGCCAAAATAAAAAATATGCCCTACTTCAATGCCACGTGCTGAAAGCTGATTGGATTTAGAGATTTTACTCCACTCTTCTTCATTATGCATTTCCTCCGTTGCTGCATAAAAAGTTGTCCACTGTTTAACGATATTAGCTAAGATAATTTTATCAGTAAAATCGATCGAAAAAAGTGGAGCAGTAATGCCAAGAAATTGTTTATCGCAGAATATAGCACTTTCACCTGTTTCAGCTAGAATGATAAATTCATGACTATGTTCGCCACCAATCGGGCCTGTATCAGCGCGCATCGGAATTACTTTCAATCCCATACGAGAAAAAGTACGTAAATATGCAACAAACATACGATTATAGGATATTTTTGCACTTTCATAATCAAGATCGAAAGAATATGCGTCTTTCATTAAAAACTCTCGTGAACGCATCACACCAAAACGCGGACGGATCTCATCACGAAATTTCCATTGAATTTGATAAAGATTGAGAGGAAGATCCTTATAAGAACGAACATATGAACGAAAAATATCTGTTACTATTTCTTCATTAGTTGGGCCATAAAGCAAATCACGTTCTTGGCGATCCTTAATACGTAACATTTCAAAACCGTAATCATCGTAACGACCACTTTCATGCCAAAGATCAACAGATTGAATCGTAGGCATTAATATTTCTAAAGCACCAGCTCGTTCTTGTTCTTCACGAATAATTGTACAAACTTTATCAAGTACCTTTTTACCTAATGGCAACCAAGAATAAATCCCTGCTGTTTGTTGACGAATCATACCTGCACGCAACATAAGTCGATGTGAAACAATTTCTGCTTCTTTAGGATTCTCTTTTAAGATAGGTATGAAATACTGAGAAAGACGCATTGAAATTATTAACTCCTAATTAAGCTCATCAAATCGGAGCAGTTCAAATAATATTATGCATTTAATCATAACTGTATTCTGAAAGCTTGCAAATATAACAAACCAGCATATTAAAAGTTTTATTGCGCTATATTTTTTAGTTTATTTACCTCAATAAAGTTCAAATACGTATTAGTATAAAGCTAATCTGGTAATTCCTTTCTATTAATTTAGCTAAAAACAAATAACTTTAAGAGAAAATTTTCACTTTGAGCGATGTAAAAAGACTGTACAAACAGGTTTTTTTCCCCAAATTTCATTAACAGCTGCTCTGACAGCACGACGTACTGCTTCCCGAATAAGTTCATTATCTTTTCTTTTAATCTGTGGAATATTATTAATAGTATTTTCTACAACAGTTAAAAGAATATCTTTTAATGATTTCCCTTTTCCATCATTGTTAGGTAATCCCAATGCCATAAAACCAATATCATCAAGTAAATTATGCTTACTATTCATATGCAGAGAAATTACAACATGACCAACATAACTTAATTTGCGACGCTCATTAATCCCTACTTCATCTTCACTACCAATCAAGTAACCATCTTTATAGATTTGACCAACAGATACTTTCTCAATGACCTCCATTGGTTTGGGAGCAAGGCGGAGCATATCGCCATTTCTAATTTCAGCAATAGTTTTAATATTAGCTTGACGTGCTAAAGCTGCTTGAGCCACAAGGTGTACTGCCTCACCATGTACAGGAACAAGTATCTGCGGTTTTATCCAATCATACATTTGTAGAAGCTCTAAACGGCGGGGATGGCCTGAAACATGAACAAGAGCATCATTATTTGTAATTACTTTAATTCCCTGATCAATGAAACGATTTTGTATCTCAAAAATAGCCTTTTCATTTCCCGGAATACTACGTGATGAATAAATAATTGTATCACCAGGAGAGAGTGCAATATTTCTCATTTCATTTCGTGAAAGTTTTGCTAAAGCAGAACACGGTTCACCTTGGCTTCCTGTTACTACCAAAACCATGTTTTTCCGTGGAGTGTGACTATAATCATCTTCCGTTATAAATGGTGCTAAGTTATTCAAATAACCAAGCTCTTGCGCTACAGTAACACTACGTTTTATAGAGCGCCCCACCAAAAAAACTTGGCGCCCAGCAGATTCTGCCGCAAGAGCAATTGAACGTATCCTACCAATATTTGATGAAAAAGTTGCAATAACAACACGGCCTTCAGCTTTCAAAATAATTTCAGAAAGACTATCCCGAACTTGTTGTTCCGACGGCGATATACCGTCTTGAAGGGCATTAGTGGAATCGCATATTAATGCTAAAATGCCTTTGTTTCCTAAAATCCGTAACCTTTTTTCATCTGTTACGGGTCCAAGTGAAGGTGTGTGATCAATTTTCCAATCTCCAGTATGGATCACATTTCCTAAAGATGTTGTAATTGCCAAAGAAACAGACTCTGGAATTGAATGATTGACAGCAATAGCTTCAATTGTAAATGGACCAATCTGAAAGCAATCACCAGCTTGAAAAATATTTAATGAGATTTTATCAAATTTGAAATTTGATCGCTTTTTACTCTCTAATAACCCTGCTGTAAAAGGAGTACAATAAAGCGGAACTTGAAATTTTGGCCATAAATCAAGAACAGCACCATAGTGATCTTCGTGAGCATGTGTCAAAACAAGACCACACACATTATGTTTTTCATTTTCCAGAAAGTGAATATCTGGTAAAATGAGATTTACTCCTGGCAATTCAGGGCCGGCAAAACTGACTCCCATATCAACAAGCAACCATTCTCGGCAATCTTTTGGACCAAATCCATAAGCAGCCAAATTCATTCCTATTTCCCCTACCCCTCCCAAAGGTAGAAAAACCAATTCATTTTCATTGGCAGAAACCATAAATATCTCCTAAACTTATTAAGATAATCTCATGGTGAAATAAAATTTTACAAGTTAATAATGATGTGTATTAACAGAAGCAGCCGAACCAAAATAAACATCTCCAGCTGTTATAATTGCTTTTTTGCCATCTCTTTGTTTGATAATGCAGTTGAAATCATGATCAAGACCATCAAAAATACCTTCGGTAAGCTTTTCACTATTGACTATTTTGATAGGTTGTCCAATATGAGCTGAATATAAAAGCCATTTTTTGCGGATTATATCACACCCTCCCGACTGCTTCCAAAGAAGATAATTTTCAGCAAAACATCTTGTTAGAACCATAAATAATTCTTCTTTATCAATATCTAATCCAATATTCTTTATACTTGATGTTAAATATGGTGCATCTTTAAAATGATGTTTTACATTTACCCCGATACCAATGACCAATGCATGTTTTTGTGGGGTTAATGTAAAGAGCTCAAGTAAGATTCCAGAGCTTTTAATTCCTTTAAGTAAAATATCATTTGGCCATTTTAAATTAACAATGCTATTTTCTTTATCTTTTATAAAGTGCCTTATAGCTTCTACTACACTTACTCCAGCAACAAAACCAAGTTGAGAAGCAGTTTGGCAAACAATATCATCAATTAATAAAAGGCTAGAGTACAAATTCCCTTTCGGACTATACCATGTCCTGCCTCTTCTAGCTCTTCCTTGCATTTGTTTTTCTGCAACAATCCAAAGATAATCACGATCACCAACATTTGCTTTTTGTTGTGCAATAAGATTTGTCGAATCTACACTTTCATATGCTTCAAGGATATACCCTTGTTTTAAAGCAAAATCTGATAATGTATAAACCATGTTTATTTAAAATAATGATGTTGCTGCTTTTTCTGCAAATTCAGCAAACCAAATTCCAAAAAATACATAAAATAAAATAAATAATGTAGAAAGCCCAAGACAAAGCTTAAGTTCGTTTGATAAAACAATAAAACTAGCTTTTGCAGCATCAAACCACATAATTTTAATAATCCGTAAATAGTAAAAAGCACCAACAACAGAAGCAACCATACCAATGACAGCAAGTGGGGTAAGTCCTGCATGAACAGCTGCAGAAAATGTATACCATTTACCAAAAAAACCAGCCATAGGAGGTATACTTGCTAAAGAAAAAAGCTGTATCGTCATCGTAATAGCCATAAACGGATTAGTTTTTACCAATCCTGCAAGATCATAAATATTCTCAACATTTCCGTCACTAGATCGCATTCCAAGAATAAATGCAAATGAACCAAGAGTCATGCCAAGATAAATAGTCATATAAAGAATAACACCTTTTATCCCAAGCATACTTCCAGCAGCTAGACCAACAAGTGCATACCCCATATGACTGATGGATGAGTAAGCCATTAAACGCTTAATATTACTCTGGCCAATTGCAGCAAATGCACCTAGTACCATTGACGCAATTGCCATAAAAATTAAAATCTGCTGCCATGCGGGCATAGAACTATCAGAACTTCCTAATGGAATAAAAGTAACAACAATGATACGGATAATTAATGCCATTGCCGCAATTTTAGGAGCACAAGCAAAAAATGCTGTAATAGGAGTTGGTGCCCCTTCATAAACATCAGGTGTCCACATATGAAATGGAACTGCAGAAATTTTGAACGCCAAACCAGCTAGAATAAAAACAATACCTAAAATAACACCCAACTGTAGAGCTTCATTATTTAAAGCAAAGGCAATTTCGCGAAAACCAATTTGAGCAGTAAAACCATAAAGCAATGAAATACCATAAAGTAAAAACCCTGAAGATAGTGCACCTAAAACAAAATATTTTATACCCGCTTCAGAAGATTTCATATTGTCGCGATTGATCGCAGCAAGAACATATAACGCTAAAGATTGTAATTCTAACCCCATGTAAAGTGACAGCGTATTGCCAGCTGAAATCATTAACATCATACCCAAAGTTGCAAAAAGGACTAATACGGGAAACTCAAATATATCAAATTTCTGAGCACAGGCAAAACCGACAGACATAATGAGAGCAAAGAGTGCACCGACAAGAGTTAGAACTTTCATATAGCGGCTAAAGGAATCAATAATAAGCGTGTTTGTATAGAAAAAGCCATTTTGCGGAAAGACGACCATAATAATAATAGTTGCAACAAGTAGAGCAATTGCTAAACCAGTAATAGTTAAATATGAACGTGCACCGGAATAAACACCGATTAAAAGGAGTGCCATGGCCCCCAGTGCTATTAAAATTTCTGGAAAAATTAACGTTAATTGAGCTATTATATCAGTTTGCATGAGTATTTATTTCTTATTTAGTGCAGCTGGTTAATAAGGGTTTTTACTGTAAATGCCGTTGTTTTAAGAATCGGCATTGGATAGACACCAAAAAATATTGTAAGAACAACCATTGGATAAAGGATAATTTTCTCTCTTAGAGAGAGATCATGAAGCACTTTCAAACTTTCCTTATCTAAAGGACCAAAAATCATACGTCGATAAAGATAAAGTGCATAAGCGGCAGATAATATAACACCAGTTGTAGCAAAAATTGCAACTAATTTATGAATTTGAAAGACACCTATTAAAGTTAAAAATTCACCTAAAAATCCTGAACTTCCAGGTAAACCAACATTCGCCATAGTAAAGAGTAAGAATACAACCGCGTATTTTGGCATATTATTTACTAAACCACCAAAATCCGAAATTTCACGTGTATGCAAGCGATCATATATAACTCCAACACAAAGAAACAAAGCTGCAGAAACAATTCCATGTGATAGCATCTGATAAATAGCACCTTGAATACCTTGCTCATTAATAGCAAAAATACCCATTGTTACGTACCCCATATGAGCTATTGACGAATAGGCAATAAGTTTTTTTATATCATTTTGAACAAGCGCAACTAAGGATGTATAAATAATTGCAATCAGCGATAATACAAAAACTAAAGGAGCAAAATCAGCTGAAGCAATAGGAAACATTGGCAAAGAAAAACGAAGAAAACCATAACCACCTAATTTGAGTAGCACTCCAGCCAAAATAACAGAGCCTGCTGTTGGTGCTTCTACGTGTGCATCAGGCAACCATGTGTGGACCGGCCACATTGGCATTTTAACTGCAAAAGAAGCAAAAATGCAAGCCATAACCACATCTGCATATGTGTAGAAAATTGATAGGTCAATAAAGTTGGTATATCAAGTGTTCCCGCTTCCCAATACATAGCCATAATGGCAACTAACATGAGTACTGAACCAAGCAAAGTATATAAAAAAAACTTCATACTTGCATAAACACGGCGTGCTCCACCCCAAACACCAATAATAATAAACATTGGAATGAGACTACCTTCAAAAAAAACATAAAATAGCATTGCGTCAAGAGCACAGAAGACTCCGATGATTGCAACTTCAAGGAGGAGAAAAGCAATCATATAAGCTTTTAATCTGTCTTTAATATTCTCCCGACTTGCCAAAATACAGAATGGCAATAAAAAAGCTGAAAGGACGACAAAAAGGATAGAAATACCATCAACACCCATATGGTAGCTAATACCACTTTCTAACCAATCAAATTTTTCGACCATTTGGAAGTCGGAATTTGTGTTATCAAACCTCATCCAGATAATTAAAGAGATAATGAAAACAAAAACAGATGTAAAAAACGCTACATTGCGTATATTATGTTTTTCAACCTCGGTGTCATCTTTGATTAATAAAATCAAAAATACACCAACAAGCGGTAAAAATGTAACTGTAGAAAGAATAGGCCAGTCGGTCATCAATTTAAACTCCCGATCATTATCCACGTGATCAGCACCATGACACCAATAAGCATCGCAAACGCATAGTGATAAAGATAACCCGTCTGCAGTCGGATAATTCTGTTTGTAATATCAATAATACGTGCAGCAATACCATTCGGTCCCAGGCCATCAATAATTTTACCATCACCTATCTTCCAAAGAAAGCAACCAATTTTTAAAGCAGGACGGACAAACAAAAAGTTATAAAGTTCATCAAAATACCACTTATTGTAAAGAAAACGGTAAAATGCAGGCATAAACTCGGAGAGTTTTTTGGGAAGTGACGGAACAAGAATATAGAATAGACAAGCCAAAACAAATCCAAGGACCATTGCTGTAAATGGTGACCACTTTACCCAATTTAACACATTATGCGCTTCATGAAGAATATGGTTGTGACTACTTGTAAACAATGCGCTTTTCCAAAAAAGGTCATACAAATTACCAAAAAAATAAGGTTGAAAAACCATACCTGCAAATAATGCTCCAACAGACAAAACAAGCAGAGGAATCAACATAATCGGAGGCGATTCATGAACATGATGCATAACATCAACAGTTGCACGTGGCTTACCATGAAATGTCATAAATATAAGCCGCCATGAATAAAAACTCGTTAGTAAAGCAGATAAAACAAGAAGCCAAAAAGCACATCCTGAAATAATATTATGTGACGCAAAAGCAGATTCTATAATTGCATCCTTTGAGAAAAAACCCGCTGTACCAAGAAATGTTCCTGGTATTCCAACACCTGTTAATGAAATAGTTCCTATAATCATCATCCAATAAGTTGCTTTTATATGTTTACGCAATCCTCCCATTTTTCGCATATCCTGCTCATCAGATACTGCGTGAATTACAGAACCCGCACCGAGAAACAGTAGAGCCTTAAAAAAAGCGTGTGTAAAGAGATGAAAAACAGCTGCTCCGTAAGCTCCAACACCTAAAGCAACAAACATATAACCAAGCTGAGAACATGTTGAATAAGCAATAACGCGCTTGATATCATTTTGTACAAGCCCTACAGTTGCCGCAAAGAACGCAGTCATCGTTCCAACAATAATAATTACAGTAGAAGCCGTTGAAGAAAGTTCAAAAATTGGTGACATACGTGCAACCATAAAAACACCAGCAGTCACCATTGTTGCTGCGTGAATGAGAGCAGATACAGGTGTTGGCCCTTCCATTGCATCAGGAAGCCATGTGTGTAGAAGAAATTGTGCTGATTTACCCATAGCACCGACAAATAAAAGAAGACACGTCACAGTAATTGCTGTTTGTCCATCAAGCTGCCAACCTAAAAATGTTGTATTTTGTACAAAACTACTGTCTATAGTTTTTGCAAAAATATCTGCAAAATTAACTGATTGAAACAAAACAAAAATATTAAAGATACCTAGAAGAAAACCAAAATCACCAACACGGTTAACTACAAAAGCTTTCATCGCTGCTTTATTAGCAGAAGCTCTCTGAAACCAAAAGCCAATTAGTAAATAAGATGCAAGCCCAACACCTTCCCAACCAAAAAACATTTGGATTAAGTTATCAGCTGTCACTAGCATAAGCATCATAAATGTGAATAAAGAAAGATAGGCAAAAAACCGAGATCTTGAAGGATCGTGATGCATATAACCAATTGAATAAATATGCACTAATGCTGAAACACTGTTAACCACAACAAGCATAACGACTGTCAATGTATCAATATACAAGGTCCAATCAAAAACTAAGTTACTAACAGTTACCCAGTGCAAGATCGGCGTGCTAACCGCTGAAGTATGACCAATAGCAATATTTAAAAAAGCTATCCATGACAATGCAGCAACAATTACCATGAAACTAGACGTCACAATTTCACTTGCACGAGAGCCTATAGTTTTTCCGCCGACAGCAGCAGTTAAAAAACCCAAAAGCGGTAGAAAGACAATTACATAATACATTACTTATCAGCCTTTCATCACATTAACATCTTCAACTGCGATAGAACCGCGGTTACGGAAAAAAACAACAAGAATTGCTAGACCAATTGCTGCCTCAGCAGCTGCAACTGTCAAAATAAATAAAGCGAATATTTGACCAACCAGATCATGAAGAAATGCTGAAAAAGCAATAAAATTAAGGTTGATTGAAAGCAATATAAGCTCAATTGACATAAGAATAATAATCACGTTCTTCCTGTTTAGGAAAATGCCAAAAATGCCAATTGTGAACATTACCGCAGAAACAGTGAGATAATGAGAAATGTCAATATGCATAGTCGTTTCCCCGCTAAATACCCTTACCTGACTCAATTTGTTTAATTTCAATTGCATTTTTTGCTGTTCTAGCAACTTGCACTGCAATTGATTGTCGTTTGACACCAGACTTATGACGAAGCGCTAAAACAATAGCGCCAATCATTGCAACTAATAAAATCGTTCCAGCAATTTGGAAATAGAAAATATAATCTGTATAAAGAATATCTCCTAACGCTTGCGTATTTGTCCGCTGCGCTAAATCTGGCATCGGTTGTGTAACATAAGATCTTAAAATAGGAGAAAAGTGACTACTAATAAAAACAGAAACCAATTCTACAATAATAACAACACCAATAAAAGCACCAACAGGAATATATCGGAGCACTCCACTTTTCAATTCAGCAAAGTCCACATCAAGCATCATAACCACAAACAAAAATAAAACCGCTACAGCACCAACATAAACGACAAGTAAAATAAGCCCCAAAAATTCGGCCCCTAAAAGTATAAACAAAGCCGCCGCATTAAAAAACGCCAAGATTAAAAATAACACTGAATGTACTGGATTACGTGCAGCAACAACAATAACTGCACTCATGAGCATGATAAGAGAAAATATATAGAAAAATACCGCTGCTGAACCTGTTAGCATAGGATTTCCTTCAATTAATTAACCACTAATTAGCATAAAATTCACACCCGGCTATAATTTGCCAGATAGAATCATCCGACTACTTGTTGACGATACACTTAACGATAAGGCGCATCCATCAATATATTACGAGCAATTTCTCTCTCCCAACGATCCCCATTACTTAAAAGCTTTTCTTTGTCATAATAAAGTTCTTCACGCATTTCTGTTGCAAATTCAAAATTTGGTCCCTCCACAATAGCATCAACTGGACAAGCTTCCTGACAAAAACCACAATAAATACACTTAACCATATCAATATCATAACGAATAGTTCTACGTGTACCATCATTACACCGTGGTCCTGCCTCAATTGTAATAGCTTGCGCGGGACAAATTGCCTCACATAATTTACACGCAATACACCGTTCTTCACCATTTGGATAACGACGCAAAGCATGTTCACCACGAAAACGAGGAGAAACAATACCCTTTTCATAAGGGTAATTGATCGTAGGTTTTGGTGAAAAAAACTGACGCATCGCCAAAAAAAAAGCACTTATAAATTCTAATAAAAGCAGTGATTTTGCTGCTTGAATAAGACCTGACATACGAAACGCCCCCTCTTTAAGCTAAACTAATATATTTTAAGACAGCAGCAGTTATCACAACCATTGCCAATGAAATGGGAAGGAACACTTTCCAACCAAGCCGCATTAACTGGTCATAACGATAGCGCGGTACAAATGCTTTAACCATAGCAAAACCAAAAAACACAAAGCAAACCTTTAAAACAAACCAAATGATACCTGGAACCCAATTAAGCCACCAAACATCTAAAAGAGGCAACCAACCACCTAAAAATAAAATGGTTGTTAATGCACACATTAAAACAATAGCAACATATTCACCAAGAAAAAAGAGCATATAAGGAGTTGAGGAATACTCAACCATGTGACCAGCAACAAGCTCAGATTCTGCTTCAACTAAATCAAAAGGAGGACGATTTGTCTCAGCAAGTGCAGAAATAAAAAATATAATAAACATTGGAAAAAGAACCAACCAATTCCAATCAAGAAAACTGTTAAAAGGTAGACCAAGATTCATTCCAAGTCCTCTACTCTGCTCAAGAACAATTGTTGTAAGATCTAATGAACCACTTACTAAGATAATAGTTACGAGAACAAATCCAATTGAAACCTCATAAGAAACCATTTGCGCTGCTGAACGAAGAGCTCCTAAGAAAGGATATTTTGAATTTGACGCCCACCCCCCCATGATGACGCCATAAACCTCAAGAGAGGAAATAGCCAAGATATAAAGTAAACCAATATTAATACTAGCAATTTCCCAATTTTTATTAACGGGCACAACAGCCCAACTTGATAATGCAAGCGTAGCAGAAACAAAAGGAGCCAAAAGAAAAACACCTTTATTGGCACCAGCAGGGATAATAGGTTCTTTAACCGCAAATTTAATTAAATCTGCAAAAGATTGAAACAGTCCCCATGGACCAACAACGTTCGGACCCCGCCGCAATTGCACAGCAGCCCAAATTTTTCTATCTGCATAAAGAAGATACGCAATTAAAACTAGAAGAACAACCAAAAGGAAAAGTGTCTTACCTACTATAATCAGCAATGGTAATAGCCCGGTCATAAAGAAATCATACATAATATTCCTTTTCCCTTCTATTCTTACTCTACAGATCCAGCAACATGACTCTTTGCAAGAGCTGAACATTCAGCCATAATTGCGGAAGCACGTGCTATTGGATTTGTTAAATAGAAGTCCTTAATTATAGAAGCGAATGTTTGCTTACTCAGACCGATTAATTGTGAACCGAGCACTTTGAGATCACTTATACATGCAGGCGCTATATCATCAATTGCACAAAGATGTGGAAAATCATTGAACAAATTCTGCCTTAATTGAGATAAAGAATCAAAAGGAAGCTTTTTTCCTAAAACATCAGATAAAGCGCGCAAAATTGCCCAATCTTCCTTTGCTTCACCCGGAGCAAAACCGGCTCGATTTGTCATTTGAACACGACCTTCTGTATTAACGTAAAGCCCTGATTTCTCAGTATAAGCTGATGCAGGCAAAATTACATCAGCAGCATGTGCACCATTATCACCATGACTACCAATATAAATTGTAAAAGCTTTTTTATGGGTTAATTCCACCTCATCGGCGCCAAGTAAAAATAAAACTTCACAGGTCTTAATAATATTTTCAGTTCCAATTTTAGAAACAAAACCAATATCCAACCCCCCAACAATCGAAGCAGCATTATGAAGCACACCAAATCCATTCCATTCTTTATTAAGAGCACCGACAACATCAGATAATTTTGCGAGATTTTTTAAAACAGATAAACCTTCTTTACCCGAAACAGCAGCCTCTCCGATAAGAATAAGCGGACGTTTAGCTTTTTTCAGAACATCAAAAAATGCATTTTCTCCATTAATAAGTGCATTTAACGCTTCAGTACCAGCTCCAAGATAAGAATATGAATAACGCAAATCAGCTTGTTCTCCAATTAATGCAATTGGAAATTGCCCCATCCGTTGACGTTTTAAAATACGTGCATTTAAAACAGCAGCTTCAGTACGCGGATTAGACCCTACAATAAGCAATGCATCAGCTTGCTCAATACCCATAATAGTTGGATTAAAAATGTAGCTTGAGCGCCCTAATTCAGGCGACAAGGCCATACCTCTTTGACGACAATCAAACACCTTTGACCCTAGTGAAGTGAGCAATATTTTAAGCGCATACATTTCTTCAACAGACGCTAGATCTCCTGCAATTGCACCAATTTTTTCTGCTGGTGTTTTAGATACTACCTTCTTAATACTCGCAAAAGCTTCTGACCAACTTGCAGGCTGAAGTTTTCCATTTTTGCGAACATATGGTTTATCAAGTCGCTGAGTGCGCAACCCATCCCAAATAAAACGCGTCTTATCAGAAATCCACTCTTCATTTACGTCCTGATTCGTACGTGGTATGATTCGCATAACTTCACGCCCCCGACTATCAATGCGAATGGCACTACCAAGTGCATCCATCACATCAATTGATTCTGTCTTAGTTAATTCCCATGGACGCGCATGAAATGTATAAGGTCTTGAGGTTAAAGCACCCACCGGACAAAGATCAATAACGTTTCCCTGTAATTCAGATGTCATTGCTTTTTCAAGATATGTCGTAATTTCAGCATCTTCACCACGACCAATTAAACCAAGCTCTGAAATACCTGCAACTTCTGTCGTAAAACGAACACAACGAGTACAATGAATACACCGTGTCATAACAGTTTTTACAAGCGGACCGATATATTTATCTTCCACAGCGCGTTTGTTTTCCGTATAACGAGAACAATCACGACCATAAAACACTGCTTGATCTTGAAGATCACATTCACCACCTTGATCACATACAGGACAATCTAATGGATGATTAATGAGAAGAAACTCCATAACACCTTCACGAGCCTTTTTGACCATCGGTGTATTGGTAAATATCTCAGGTATTTCACCATTGGGTCCCAATCGTAAATCGCGAACTCCCATCGCACAAGAAGCCTGAGGTTTTGGAGGAGCACCTTTAACCTCAACTAAGCACATGCGACAATTCCCAGCAATTGACAAACTTTCATGAAAACAAAAACGTGGCACTTCAGCACCAGCAGCTTCAGCGGCTTGAAGCAATGTATAGTAGTCAGGAACTTCAATCTCTTTACCATCAACTTTGATATTTATCATCATTAATCCAGCCCGCAGATAATTTACCTAAACTCACATTTTATTATTCATCAGAATAAAATTTTCACTCTACTACTTCCAAAGCAACATTTTTGCTCTGAACCACGTTTCGCGTATAATCATCAATTCTTTGCTCAATCTCTGAGCGAAAATTGCGTATCAATCCTTGCACAGGCCACGCTGCAGCATCACCAAGTGCACAAATAGTATGCCCTTCAACTTGTTTAGAAACTTCAAATAGAAGGTCAATCTCACGTTTTTGAGCTCTCCCTTCAACCATACGTCCTAAAAGACGCATCATCCAACCAGTACCCTCACGACACGGTGTACACTGCCCACAACTTTCATGTTTGAAAAAAGCTGCTATCCGCCAAATTGCTTTGATAATATCTGTTGATTTATCCATAACAATCACACCACCTGTACCAAAAGAAGAACCAACATCACGCATTCCATCAAAATCCATAACTGCGTCTATCATATTTTCACCCCGAACAACTGGACAAGAAGCTCCACCTGGAATAACCGCTAAAAGATTATTCCACCCACCACGAATACCTCCTGTGTGTTTTTCAATTAATTCACGAAAAGAAACACCTAGAGCCTCTTCAAATGTACAAGGTGCATTAACGTGACCAGAAATCATAAACAATTTTGTTCCAACATTGTTTGAACGACCAATTGATGAAAACCATGAAGCACCCCGACGCAAAATCGTTGGAATCACTGCAATGGATTCCACATTATTAACTATTGTTGGGCAACCATAAACTCCCATATTAGCAGGAAATGGTGGTTTAAGCCTAGGCTGCCCTTTTTTCCCTTCAAGACTTTCTAAAAGAGCAGTTTCCTCACCACAAATATACGCTCCAGCACCATGATGAACAATAATATCGCAAACATGCCCACATTTAGTCTTTTTACCAAGTAAACCAGCATTATAACATTCATCAATTGCCGCTTGAAGTGCTTCACGCTCACGAATATATTCACCACGAATATAGATAAAGGCAACATTTGCCCCTATTGCAAAAGTAGCAATAACACATCCTTCAATTAAAGTATGAGGATCATGCCGCAAAATGTCACGATCTTTACATGTTCCAGGCTCTGATTCATCTGCATTCACAACTAAATAATGTGGTCGACCATCACTTTGTTTTGGCATAAAAGACCATTTCATGCCAGTAGGAAAACCAGCACCACCACGACCACGCAAACCCGACTTCTTTACCTCATCAACAATCCAGTCACGGCCTTTTTCGATAATCGCCTTGGTACCATCCCAATGCCCGCGCAGCATAGCACCTTTTAATGATTTTTCTTTTAAACCATAAATATTAGTGAAAATGCGATCTTTATCAGTTAGCATACCCCACCTTTTTTTCTAACATCGAATATGTTTTCAACATTTTCCTAAATCCAATATTTTTCAGTATTTTCAAAAGACTTGTTACTTCTACTAAAATATTTTTAAATAAACAAACAATAAACACTCTATTAATGAAGAGTTATTTACTCTGTTTTTATTTTACTATTTTTTTGAAAGTTTTGATGATTTCTTCTTCCCCTCATTCTCATCAATTAAAGAAGTTAAACCGTCTATAGGTTCCGATGATTTACGACCATTCTGTGGCCCTACAGTTATATCAGAATTTTTTCCCGCTTCAAATGCATCTATAATTTCTTCAAGACGCTCTGCTGTAAGATCTTCATAAGTATCCTTAAAAATCATAACCATTGGAGCATTAACACAAGCACCAAGACATTCCACCTCTTCCCATGACAAAGTTCCACCTTTATTAGTAATAAAAGGTTCAGGATGAATTTTCTTTTGGCAAACTTTAATTAATTCACCAGAACCACGTAACATACAAGGAGTAGTACCACAAACTTGAATATGCGCTTTTGTTCCAACCGGCTTAAGCTGAAACTGAGTATAAAAAGTAGCAATTTCTAAAACACGAATATAAGCCATTGAAAGCATTTGAGCAATATATTCAATTGCAGCACGTGTTACCCAACCTTCTTGCTCTTGAACACGCATTAAGAGGGGAATTACAGCTGACTGCTCACGCCCTACAGGGTATTTTGCTATGGTATTTTTCGCCCACACTTGATTTTCTTTTGTAAAAGAAAACTCTAATGGTTGGTGGACATCATCTGCAAGACGACGTACAGACATTAGCGATCAACCTCCCCAAAAACAATATCAATTGAACCTAAAATAGCTGTTGCATCTGCAAGCATATGACCCCGAGTTAAAAAATCCATAGCCTGAAGATGAGCAAAACCAGGAGCACGTAATTTAACCCGATAAGGCTTATTTGTTCCATCAGAAACAAGATAAACACCAAATTCACCCTTTGGCGCCTCTACAGCAACATAAACTTCGCCAGGAGGAGTATGAAACCCTTCCGTGTAAAGTTTAAAATGATGAATAAGTGCTTCCATTGAATTTTTCATTTCACTACGTTTTGGTGGCACAATTTTATGGTCCAAACTTGAAACTGGTCCATTTTTTTCAGTACTAAGCAAACGATTTACACATTGGCGCATAATTTTTGCTGATTGACGCATTTCTTCCATACGGATAAGATAACGATCGTAACAGTCGCTATTTTTACCAACAGGAATATCAAATTCCATTTCATCATAACATTCATAAGGCTGACTTTTACGCAAATCCCATGGCACACCAGCACCGCGAATCATTACCCCAGAAAAACCACGAGCCCAAGCCTCATCGCTGCTCACCACTCCAATATCTACATTTCTCTGCTTAAAAATTCGATTTGGCGTTATAAGCGCATCAAGCTTACCAAGAGCAACAAGAAATGGATCAATAAAATTACCAATATCTTCAATTAAAGATTCCGGCAAATCTCTATGCACACCACCAGGACGAAAATAATTAGCATGAAGCCGTGCACCGCATGCACGTTCATAAAAAATCATCAAACGTTCACGCTGCTCAAATCCCCAAAGCGGTGGTGTTAGAGCACCAACATCCATCGCTTGTGTTGTCACATTAAGTAAATGATTAAGAATACGTCCAATTTCAGAAAACAGAACACGAATTAACTGTCCTCGTTTAGGAACTTCAATGTCCAATAATTTTTCAATAGCAAGCACAAAGGCATGCTCCTGATTCATAGGAGCAACATAATCCAAACGATCTAAATAAGGGCACGCCTGAAGGTACGTTTTCGTTTCCATCAACTTTTCAGTACCACGATGCAATAACCCAATATGCGGATCTACACGTTCAACAACTTCACCATCCAACTCGAGAACCATACGCAAAACACCATGCGCCGCAGGATGTTGAGGACCAAAATTAATATTAAAGTTCCGGACATTGACCTCAGCCACAATCAACTCCATGCTCTTTCAAAATACGTTCCTAATTGAACGTCAATAAAGTTTTGCTTACCATATCGCAAAATACAAGATAGCGGCTTATTACATGCAGACATTTATGCCCTCCCTACTTGAAAAACATTAATCATCTAAAATCTGCCCGTTTCAATATTATTCTTATTAGTTCTAATATCATTTTTCGCCGTTTATCTTTTCATCATCCGGCAAAATATATTCAGCACCTTCCCAAGGTGAAAGAAAGTCAAAATTACGCATTTCTTGCCGCAAAACAACAGGCTCATAGATTACTCGCTTAACTTCATTATCATAACGACATTCCACAAATCCTGTCACCGGAAAATCTTTACGTAGAGGATACCCTTCAAATCCATAATCAGTTAGAATACGTCTCAAATCTGGATGACCAGAAAATAAAATACCATACATATCGTACGTTTCACGTTCATACCACTCTGCTCCAGAATAAATCGAGCATACAGAGGGAATCGGTACATTTTCGTCAGTCCGTACTTTAACACGAAGCCGTAAATTATGACGAGGAGATAACAATTGATAAGAGACATCAAAACGTTTGTCTCGAGAAGGATAATCAACACCGCTAATATCTGTAATATTAACAAACTGGCAGCGAGAATCATCACGCACAAACATTAAGACATCAGTAATCGCATCAAGACGTGACACAATCGTCAATTCGCCAAACGCAAGAACACTTTCTTCCACTTTATCCCCTAATTGATTTTTCAAATAGGTAGAAAGCTCATTTAATGATTCAAACATTATCCTAAAGCCTCTATCGCTCTATAGATCCAGTACGGCGGATTTTCTTCTGCAACAATAATATACCGTAAAGTAACGCCTCTGCTGTAGGAGGACACCCTGGAATATAAATATCTACCGGCACTATGCGATCACATCCACGCACAACTGAATAAGAATAATGATAATAACCACCACCATTTGCACACGATCCCATGGAAATCACATAACGCGGCTCAGGCATTTGATCATAAACTTTACGTAAAGCAGGCGCCATTTTATTGGTTAGAGTACCAGCAACCACCATCACATCTGATTGACGAGGTGAAGCACGCGGTGCATATCCGAAACGCTCATTGTCATAATGAGGCATCGAACATTGCATCATTTCAACAGCACAACAGGCTAAACCAAAACTCATCCACATCAATGAGCCAGTACGTGCCCAAGTTATTAAAGCATCTGCTGAGGTTACTAAAAACCCCTTATCAGACAATTCAGCATTTATATCATGAAAAAATTTATCATGAGAACTTATCAATTCACCAGTATCCACCCCCGTCAACTCTTTTGACTTTGGAGTTACAATTGTTGAATTATTTAATATTAATCCCATTCAAGAGCCCCCTTTTTCCATTCATATATAAATCCAACAGTCAAAATTGTTAAAAATATCATCATTGACCAAAAACCCATCATACCTATTGAGCCAAACGAAACAGCCCAAGGAAAAAGAAAAGCAATTTCAAGATCGAAAATAATAAATAAAATTGAAACCAAATAAAACCGAATATCAAATTTCATGCGGGCATCATCAAAAGAGTTAAACCCGCATTCATAAGCTGATAATTTTTCAGGATCAGGAGCACGATAAGCTACAATATAAGGCGTAATTAAAAGAGCTCCCGCAATAACTGCTGAAACAACAATAAAAATTAATACTGGTAAGTAAGAACTCAACAAATGAGTCATCATCTTCTTCCGCTTTAATAGAATGCCCAAAATAACGTGATTATTTGATATTGTTTAGATAAGCACATAAATTATCATAATTATCCCGCTACTCCCGCTCGTACAGCTTCAAAAGGCATGCCGTGCAATTTTTTCTTATTAATATAGGTACAGCAGTGCGAAAAAAGACGCAAGCCCCTATTCACATAAACTATATAAATAAAGGAAAAAAATTGAGATGTTAAAAAGATTTTTATAGCCAACACTAAATTTTAATACTTTGCGAATGAAATGTGTACACTACAAAAGCAAATTAGGAAGATGCTATAAAATGGCGCGAGTGACGGGGCTCGAACCCGCGACCTCCGGCGTGACAGGCCAGCACTCTAACCAACTGAGCTACACCCGCGCATTTCTTTCGAACCAATTGTTCAGCTGGTGTAAGAGGTTCATTCGTTTCTGTCAAGCATTCTTAATGCGTTTTTTTCAAAAAAAATAAAAATTTAGCATCCTTTAAAAAATATCAAACAAAAATATCTTTTATTCTTGCGTTTAAATAAAATTTTTCTTAAAAAGCTTTCGTTCAATGACAAATCATTGATTGGGCGATTAGCTCAGCTGGTAGAGCGCCTCGTTTACACCGAGGATGTCGGGAGTTCGAGTCTCTCATTGCCCACCATATGCCTTTTTTACCCCTATAACCCATTGATTTTATTAATATTTTTTTAAGGTTAGGGATAAAATAACCAGGTTAGGGAATAGGATTTTGCAACTTACCCTTATAAATCACCTTTAACTTGTGTTAATAGGTTTCCATCCACAAGAACGTTTTCCGTTTTCATTATGTTTTAAAATGTCTCGTGCTAAATTTGAACTGATGCCATCGTAGTCTTGCTTACCTAAATAAATTGGCATCCATCCTAGGCAAGAAACATAGTCATTCTTTACGCACCCACTCAGACAGATCAGAGCGTATATCCACATCACTTTTCTTGTTAACTTCATCTTCTACTTCAAACCGTGTTATAGCTATTTTTAAAGTTTTCTCAGTTCGTTTGCGTTGCTCAGCTTTTTTGCCAAACCGAAAAATCTTAGCTAAAGTTACAAAAAAAGCGGCAAAAGCCGCCGCCACCATCAACAAATATTTCTTTCCCCACCAAATCACAGCCGTTGCTCCCAAAAACGTTGAGCAACAAACGCAATACCGACACAAGCTGCTAAAACCATAATTGCCGCAAAAGCCCACTGAACTGGACCATTGCCAGCAAGTAATCCTCCAAGTCCTGAAAAAGACCCAATGATAGGCGCTAACATTTCTACTTTAAAAGCACCTGTTGATTCTTTTGCTTCTACTGCTTGATAATTAGAAGAAACATAAGCACTCGTTGCCCATAACCCCGCTTCAGCAGCACGCCTGTGAACTAAACCTTTCAAACGTTTGCCATCTGCCATTGTCCATTTTTGTAATTCAGCCGGTACAGCTTCATAATCCCCTTTATTAAGCTTTTTAAGTAAGGTAGAACGCTGAAAAGCATTCACACCAACATTATAACAAAATGAAACCAGAGCCCCAAACTGTTCATCATTTAAATCAACGCAAACCTCTTTTTCTACTGCTGCTTCATATTTTTGCAAATCAGTTAAAAGTATAGTTTCAGCTTTTTGCTTGGTAATCGTCATACCTTCAACAACAAATGGTTTACCAGCTTTTCCGGTATGACCATACCCAATGGTCCAAACACCAGATGCATCTTGATAAGCATTTAATCGCAAGCCTTCCCATTTTTTTAAACAATTTAAACAGTTTTTACTAATCCTTCGTGCCATCGTTTCATTCCATTTCTATAAATATACTTTAATTAATACAGCACCATCTCCCCCAGCACCGCTTGATGAAGATGTCGCATCTTTTCCGGGAAAATATCCACCGCCACCACCATAATAACCAACACTCCCTCGTCCACCATGACCACCCCACATGCTATGTCCCCCACGTCCGCCAACGCCATCATTACCATTCTGCTCACCTTTACCGCCTAAACCACCTCCACCTGCACCGCCATAAATACTGTTTCCACCAACACCACCATTACCGCCTTTGCCACCAATTCCTTTAGTGCCTCCAACATTACCATCACCTCCTTCTCCTCCGATACTACCCCCTCCGCCACCGCCCCACATACTATTGCCACCATGCCCCCCACGACCTCCATCACCGCTTTTGCCGTTAGGACTTCCCTCACCGCCATTGCCGCCATTGCCACCAGACCCACCACAATCATATATACACTCACCCCCACGACCTCCATTACCCCCTCTTCCCCCAGTACCGCCACGCCCACCTTTTCCACCCAAACCACCCTGACCGCCACTCCTTAAAAAATTATCGCCACCCCATCCCCCATCTCCTCCAACACCGCCAGTACCATTGTCACCGCCTTTACCCCCTTGCCCTCCACGCCCGCCAAATCCACCTATCCTACCAACTTTACCAGTATTGCCACGCCCCCCAACACCATTTTCATCCTTTGCATCAGCTCCGTCATCGCCCTTAGCACCATCAATACCACCTTGGAAAATATTACCGTCACCACTGAAAGCCGTAATAAATTGACCAACTTTTGTATCCTCTCCTCTGATACGATTATTCGTAGCTGTTTTCCCACCCTTGCCGATAGTCACTGTATTGTTGCCAAGAAACTTTTTCTTTGTTCTCACATATGCACAACACCCACCAGCACCACCATGACGAGCATTATCATCACCAGCATTACCACCACCCCAAGCCCATATTTCAAGCTCGGTATCTTCAGTGGTCCCTTCTGGCCATGCAATTTCCCCACTTTCCGTCATGAAAATCTCAATAGGTTTGCTAACACCTACACCCACACTATTGCTGCTGCCCCCACTACTGCCGCCACTATTTGCTTTAATAGAAGCAACCAAATGAGCCGGTGATATCAGTGCATTTTCTGCTTTGATACCATCAATCCAGTCTTGCTTTTCAAGAGGGGGAATGAGATCAACTGCTTTTTGTGCCTTATCGGTAGTACCTTGCGCTTTATCAGCAGTGCTTTGCGCATCCTTTGCTGTGCTTAAAGCACTCTCCGCAGTCTTTTTAGCTTCATTTGCTACATTGACCCCATATTGAGCTGTTGTTTGTGCTTGCTGTGCAACCTCTTCAATTTGATTAACCTTTGTAATCTGAATACGTTCTTGAGGCGTTAGGATAAGGTGTTTCTCCCCCTCTTTCATATGATCCATAGCAAAAACATCCTTTGCTATTTTATCTGGATCATAAACTGATTTTGACATCGCAAGAGGTTTTGATAATGCAAAATGAGTGATGGTGCCTTTAAGATCAGCAGGAGATATAGGATAATTGATATCCTCATCTGCCTTCTTCCATTTTTCTATTGTAGGGCATTCAGAACTTATCCACTGTAGCTTTACTCTTTCTTCTGCAGTCAAAATCTTTTTTGTATCACCTTCAGTCATATTCTCCATAGAAAAGGCATCTGACCTCACATGAGTAGGATCATAAATAGCAGCACTCATATCACCAATTCCTAAAGGCGATAGCTTTATTCAGCCAGTACCCGATAGAACTGTATTCTCACTAGGATCACCACTTGTGCTTATATCATTAACTGTAACCGTATCTTTGTAAGCAAGTGCTCCAACATCTCTTTTTGCAACGGCCTCATCAGCTTTCTTTCCTTGAGCAGCAGTCGCAAAATAACCCACAGAATAAGCCGCTGCACTGCCCAATGAAGAGGGTGCAACAACTTTACTGTCTAAAACACCTTCTTTGACTTCCTTATTTGTTGCTGGTTCAATTTCAAACTTGTGTGTGTGATAGGGAATAGGCATCGCTTTGAATTCCTTAATTTGTATCTTCGGGATGTGTTAGATTGACAAGTTGCAAACGCAATTCATCAATAGCTTCTTGCAAAGCCTCAATGCGTTTATTTGTCTCTTTTTGATAAGCTATAAGAGTGTTTGAAAGATCATGCTGAATATCGTCTTTGACCTTATCAAGAACCTTATTTAATGGCGCATGGACTAATCTATGACTTGCATAAAAAAGAACACGAATCTGCCCTGTGTCGGCAATCTCATCAATTGCCGATGGATTATTGATCATCTGTAAAAAACCTTATGATTTTATGGCGTAAACAACCGTTGTATTAACAGGGCGTGTTTCTGCTGTACCTGTTGAAGAAATCGTGGCACTATGCGTGTGTGCACCTGCTGAGCCTGTATTTGCTCTTATATTTTGGCTATAAAAGGCAGGGTTTCTTCCACCAATAGGACTGCCAGGTCTTCTTAACGCCTCATACTGAAACTGGTGCACATGCGCCCCTGACATTTCAATGGTGCAGCCATGTGTATGTGCTTTCAAGCTATCTTGCTGCTTTTCGGCAAATTTTCTACCCTGATCTATACCACGCCCATTATCAAAACCACGTAGAAATATCCCCCTAAAATCGGGCACTCTAAAAGTAGTATCGCTATCTGCTCCCCAATATATATCTATTGCCTTGAACAACCGAGGATATTTTACACGCTCATAGCTTGCACCATCACACAAAAGCCAACCACCTGGCACTTCTTTCATTGCAAATGTCGCAATAAACCCAGGAGGAAAGATTTCTATCTGAGGAGGTGTTTTGGGTGTTGGGTTTAATAAATACCAACCATCAAGACTTCTTGTTAATGTGCTGTTACTATAGATCAGCTCATAAATGCCATCCTTTTGTAGCTCACCACCTTCTAATGATATAACACCTATATCAGTCATTTTATAAATAGACTTCTCACTCAAGCTATTGACAGTTATTGTTGTTGCACCAACATTGGTATCACTGGCCCTAAAACGTATAAAAATATCATTCTTATATTCCGTGATAGGAGAAACTGTATTGAGTGTAATTGATGTCGTCTTTTCTTGACTGTTAACAATAAACTTTGCTTCAATTGTCCCACCATTATCTGCAAGATATTCTCGTATACGCTGCATCATAGCACGGGCACTATTATTAACAGAACTGGGCGGCTGTCCTTGTGCCCAATTAATAATATCATCTGAGTGTGCGTTTGTATCCGCTGTCAGTGACCAATCATAAATATCAGACATTATAAACTCCTGCCCTTGTTAAGAACTCTTTGCGCAATTGATCTCCTCTTTGTCGACCATTGAAAGAAGATGGCTGGCGGCGAGGACTAATCAAAGGCGTTAAATCCGCAGGGCGTGCTCCTGCTTGTGCAAACACAGGCTGCTGCATCATTTGATTTTGTGCCAACTGTATTTGTTGATCATAATTTTGCGCATTCTCTTTGATTAACTGCGTTAAACCCGCCACGCCTTTTTTTAGAAAATCAGCATGACCACCCTGCTCCTGCAATGGAGCATTCTGTGCAACCAATTGATCACCCTGCATTATATTTTGAAGCCTTTGCATGCCACGTGGTGGAACCGCTTCATTATTTGGAACTGCATTCCTATACCCTTGCTGAGGTTGAGCTGTTTTATTGTACAGCTGATAAACATGATTCATAAAATCACCTGCTGTTGCACCAGGGCGGCCACCATTAAGGGCTACTGCCTGGGGGCTTAACAGTTGGCTTGCTGGTGCATCGGGGTTCTTAATAAGCCTTGCTGCCCCCGCTGGCCCTTGTTGGTGTGCTAAGTAAAGTTCAGCTTCTGAAGGGGCTCTTCCCAAAGCTGTTTGCAAATAACGAATATTGTCTTTGGTAAACCGTGCCATCGCATCAATCGATTGAAGGGGGTCAAACTTGTTATCCAGCTTATATTGGCGTGCTGTTGAATCTAAGAATTGATAAAGCCCACCTGCACTACTGTTCTTATTTCTTGCATTGGGATCACCACCACTTTCTATCATCGCAACGCGTTTAAGAAAGCTTTCGGGTAAATTATACCTTTGTGCCGCTTGGGAAATGGCACTGTGAACATGAGGATGAAAATTGATCATTAATTTTTAAGCCCTCTAATATAGCTGCCCGTCGATAGAACATTAAGCAAATTGATGAATTTTACAAATTCTTCTTGTGTGATTAAACGCTTCCGTTCTGCTTTACGAAACTTGTTAATTAACTCAACAGATTTTTGTCTCGATAACCTAACATCCCCACGTTCATGGGCTGTTATCAGTTCTGCAATATCTCTCTCGATATTTTTATCGATTGATGACACTCCACGCTTTACTGACCCTGTAAAAAAATTCATTATTGTAGTACGAAGGCTAGACTTACTTACATTATCAAGTGCTTCTCCTGCCTTTGATCCGAGCTCACCCTCGTTCCTTGGAAGGCGAGCAAATAACTCTGATCTCTCAACCTCTGGCCGTAAAGCTTTCATCATTTGGTTTGCTTTATCCTTACCATAAATGAGCTGTAATTTTTCTTGCCCACCTTGCGTATTAAACAAGCTTGAAAGACTATTTTCAGGGCTTTGTACATTGGCTGCTGCATGTTCTATCTGTGAACGTGCACCTTTTCTAAACGCATCCAGTTCTTTAGATTCCAAGCCTGAAAGCTGATTTTTGATCATATCAAGCGTAACATTCTTATCAAACGCTTTTTCACCTTGAGATAAGGCGCTGCCAAGAGTGCGCTCGTCATGGTAAAACTTTCTTGCTTGGGTATAATGTGGAGATGATGTATCTAAAACACGAAGCAAACGTTCCTTCACATTCATCAAATCTGCAGCGTGTGTTTGATTGTCTTCTCTAAGAGCTAATTTAATCTGATTGTCTATATCGCCCTTTATTCTGTGCAAAATCTGCATACTCATTTCTGGATTTTTACGGTTTGCTATAACTGTTTCATCTCCCACATTCAACAAACCCGCAATTGCTTTTTTACGTGCGTCATTAAATGCAGGACTTTCTTCTAAAAGCTGTAAATCTTTCATAACAGACTCTGCAATGGGTGCAGTAAATGCCTTTTCATAGAGCGGTTCAGCCTCTCTTTTTGCGGTGTTAATAATGTCTTGCTTTAAATCAAGTGTATTAACTTTCTTACCGAGTGTTTCATTTAGTCTTTCCCTTACACGTTGAGTACTTTCAGCTTGCCTAGCTCCTAAACGATTGCTCATTATTGAATGTGTAGGATAGTCTTTTTTTGCCTCTCTTAAAGCCCGTGCAGCAAGCTGATCACTTAAATCAATGATCATTGAATCAGGACCTTTCCACTTTAAAGCCTTGTCTAGATCATGAATACCTGCACTGTCTAAAGCACGACTTATCTCTTTAAGCGCTTTGTTGCTTATTTGAACTTCACCTGGTTGACTTCCACGAACCCATTTTGGAAGCGTTTTTTTAACAAAAGAAGTCGTTGCACTAGCTGGTTTTGTGACAAGAGGCGCTGCTGCTGATAGAGCAAAGGGTGTAAGACCACCAAATGCCCCACCAAATCCAGTAGTTACTATAGTATTCCCCCAACCTTCCCCTTCACCACTTCCTGCTATAGCTCCATAGATTCCACCGATTTTTGCTGCGCGTATTGTATTAAACTTTGCTACGGCTTTCTTTGCAGTTGCTTCCCCTGCAAGTTTTGCTTCTGCCCGTGTGGCACCTTGCGCTAATGCAGAATGAAATGCTTTTGCCTCTGCTCTACTTATATAATCTGCAGCTGCACCTGAAGTTCTTGTGGCTGCCTTATTTACAGGACTCATTACAGCTTTACCTACAGCTTTTGCAGCAGTAGGAGTAGCACGTATAGCACCGGGAATAGCACGTCCAGTAGCAAGTGCACCACGTCCAACAGCAGCAGGAGCAGCACGCATAGCAGCGGGAACAGCGCGTACAACTGAAGGCATAGCGCGCATAGCAGCAGGAGCAGCACGTATAGCAGCAGCTATACCTCGTCCAGCAGCAAGTGCACCACGTCCAATAGCAGCACCACCCGCTACAACAGGGCCTCCAACTATTGCAGGAACTATGGCTGCCACACCACCAGCTAAATTACCAGCGAAATAAGCATAAGGATGCTCTTTTGCCAACAACTTTTGATAATCACGCCGTCTTTTCACTGAATCGTCATATGTTTCGTCCGTAAAAAGTGCATCTTTTGCTGCTGCTATTTCATCATCATAGCCCAAAGTCACTCCGTGAACTGATCCCCATCCCAAAGCTTCCATAGTATTCGTTTTAGGGCTATCTTCTTGTGTCGTTGGTTTATTTTGTGTCGTTGGTTTATTATTGTTTGTGATAGAACCATTTTGTCTTGCTTTAGCAAGTAATTCTTTATTCCTTGAGAAAATCTCTCGGAGTTGTTCTGGAGTAAAGTCACTTATATGACCAAGAACTTCAGCATTATTATAGTTTGTATCAAGCAATCGCTTATCAACTAATCGCTTATCAAAAGGCTTTTCGTTTATCATGGGTTGTCTTAACTCAGCCATTGCTTTGTTTCCTTCTAACGCGATTGTCACTATCAAGGAATGCATAACCTTCTGGTAACGTATCAAATTGCGTATATTCCGTCACACGTGGCTGCTCATCTTGCGTCTGTTGCGCCTTATCTTGATTTTGATAAGCCTCAAGTCCGTATGCTTCTTGAACAAGTTCAGGTGATACTTCTCCTTCACTAAAAAGAAGTATCCGCGTTGCTTTATTGGCTTTCTCGTAAGTATCAATAATCGTTTGGAAAGATTCTTTCATCTGCTCAGGTGAAAGGTCTTGCTCTAAAGCAGCTATAGAGTTCTGCAGTGCCATAAATTCAACGTTAGATAAGTTCCCAAAGCCCGATGCTCCATTTGGAGAATAATGTTTCATTTGTTGCAATTTATCAATTGCAATGTTGGCCTTAATAACATTAAGCATAGACTTAAATCGAGATGCCTCTGATGCTGGAAAGAACGATCCCCAATAACCATACCAACCAACAACGTTAGGATTTTTATCCAATTTTTCCTTTAATTTTTCTACCATTCCAATGAACTTTGCTGCTTCAAAAGATTTGTTTGCAAATTCTATTTTTTTCTTGTTCTCTTCATCTATTCTTTTACGCTCTGCATCGCTTCCTGGAATAAGTACAGAACGTATGTTGCCATTTTCATCTTTAACATACATATGTCCAAGCTCAGGCCTTGAAAGCATATTGTTAGGATCATCTGTCCTTTCTGTTCCCTTGAGATATTCAATCTTGCCCGTCTGTGTTGATATTTGGTAAGCCATATCACCGGGCAAGCCGTATGCTTCCTTTTCTTCGGGTGTCAGTATTCTATAGCCCTCCTTAAGACCAGCAGGGCTTAGCGTATCACTCATGATTTTCATAGAAAGATCAGGGTTTTGTGCAATTGCTTGCGCCTCTTGATCACTATATCCTTTGGATTGTAAAACGTTCAAAGTTTGCTGACGTTGAGCCCGCTCACTATTGCCCTGGCGCAATTTAAGTGCTGCATTTGAAAAGCTCTCTTGAGGTGTTTGCCCTGAAGCAAGACCAGCAAAAGAGTCCATTAAACGCTCTGAAAACTCCGAATTCTTAAAACGATCCCATAAAGAACCCGCACTGTCTTTGTCTTGAACCCCCGCATGGCCATTACCCCCGCTAATCTTTGGAAAAAATCGTCTGCTTCACTATTGGCAAGCTGCTCTGGCTGACCTTGTGAATTAATAAAGTTTTCAGGTGCATTTAAAGATTCTTGTTCTTGCTCTGACTTATCATTTGTCTGTAAAGCACCCTCCTCACTCAAAGGCGCATTTTCATTTAAAGGTGCATTCGTCTGCAATTGCTCTCTAGCAGATCTTCTGTTGAGCTCAGCAATATAATTCATTGCATCTTTTTGCTGTTGCTCTGCTTCATTTTGTGAAGGCATATCAATAGGAGAAACAAATTCAGATTGGGAAATCAATGATTCACCATGCCCTAGAGAGTTACTCTTATCGTATTGCGGTGTATTGTTTGTTTTGATCGAATAATCCGATAAAGGGGCCATCTGATCTTTTAAATCCGCAACAGATACAATTAAATCTTTAAGCCCTTTTTTGCCCGTTTCTTCAGGCTCCTTATAATAGCCTCGAATAAGATCTGGAAAATCAATTTTTTTAGGCCATACATTCTTGTCGAGTAGATGGATAGGAACGGATAAGCTGTAGCGGACAAGATCTCGAAATGGCATACGACGGGCTAAAGACATCATCCCTTTATTATTGCGGCCATCTTCTTGATCCAAAGATGGATCTAACGCATAAAATCTAGACATTAAGCAACCCTTTCCATATCAAAACCAAGCTTGCTATAATCAACATGCAAAAGACCGGTGACAGTATTTAAGAAAACAGCCTCAGGGTTTGTTGCAAGAATATCTTGCGCCATCACCCCTCTATAGCACTTAGAGCACCCTTTGTAATTATAGTCATAGAGTTTATGGCCATTCCTATACCCAACTTCAACAATGTTCTCTTTTGCTCTTCGATCACTTAACCCCGGCATTCCACCAAAAATGCCCCCAATACCTCCAATAGTTGCCCATGGATTGTTTTGAACAAGCGTTGTCGATTGCCCTGTTTGTGTACCGTAATTGCCAGAAACAGCCCCTCCTGCGGCCAGTAACTTACTTAACTGATCCCATTCAAGATTATTCTGCTGCTCCCATTTTTCCCGCTCTGCATCAAGTTTCTGCTGATTATTGGCATCAATCAAACTGCCCCCCGCAAGCGCATTCATATTCGCTTGACCTTGACCTTGGAAGAAATTCGAAGCCCCTGCAAGCTGGTTTTGGTTGGCCTGGTCAATCAAACTATTGGCAGCCATCATATTGTTAACATCTTGGTTATATTGCTGTGCCATCGCTTGGGTTGCAATACCCCCCAATTCATTGGCAAGAACGCCCGTATGTGCTCCCGAACCATAACGCCCTGCCCCTGACATTGAGCTGTTAATAGAGCTCGCCGTATTATTTAAGGTGTTTTGAAGGGCTTCATTAAAATAAGGGTTAGCGCCTATTTGCGCCCCAGAAGCCATGTTGCTTAAATTTTGACTTGCTGCATTTGGTCCCGTGGCAAGCCCATTTAAATAGCTGTTATTATAGCTTTGAGCCGTGTTGTTAAGCCCTGTAATCGCACCCAATGTCTGATCACTCAAATTGGTAACACGATCCCCCTGATAAACCTCCTTTCCACTGCCACTATTGTAAAGATTCATCGCATCATTGGCACCAAGCTCAAAAATACCTTGTGCCCATGCTGGTGGTGCATTTGTCTGTGTTGTATTTTGTGTTACCTTTGGTTTTTTATTCTTTCCCATGGTAAAGCTGCTTTCTATATTCTAAAAGATTAACGCAGTAGCCATGCGCTTTAAGAGATCTCTCCCATCCACGCCGGCCTATGATGATAAGCTCGTCTGCCCCTTGTTCTTTGTAATAGTCCTCAATATGCGGAATAATCTGACTTAAATGCTGACCACCTGTTCCACCAAGCGTCACAATAACCGCACGCTTTACCCCTGTAACAAGATGATCCAATTGTGTAGTGATATGAGCCATAAAATTTTCATGCTCATCAACGATAATCCAAAGAAGCTTTTCTCCCTTTAAAATATCGTTCAAAAGCGTCTCAAGATCATAATCATCGGGAAACTTATCAATAAAATAAGCAATCGATTTTAAGATATCACGCCAATAGGGTGCTATTTGCTCAGCACTCCATTGCTGTGTGTTATAAACCTTCAAATTCATCTGATACCTGCAGGTTTGAGTGTTACTTCAAAACCTGTCATATGCGTCCACGGCGTGCCTTCTGGAATCCTGAGACGCAACGCGTGATAACGCGCCCGTGAGCGAATATTATACATCCCGTGATTATAGCCCGCATAACGCTCGTCTGCCCAATGAAACCGATTGTCATCATCCAGAATAAAAGCAGCCCCAACACTTAATAAACCTTCTGTTGTATCGGCTTGAACAAAAGCCTCACTCATCAGGTTGATCTGTCTTGTCGTATTACCCATCGTCTGTGAGGTAATCACCGCTTCCATCGGCGGGCCTGCAAAAAGCCCAAATCTATTGTCTTGATTAAACGCTCCTAAGACAGGGGCACCATTTTGCCATATCTTACTATCAAGAGAAGCGGGCAAATCTATCAAACGATTAGAGACTTCATCGAGACCTTCTAAGGTATACCCCACTGCAAATAAGGGAAATAAGAAAAGATCATGCCCCTTGATGACACTCCATGTTTGCAAGATCCAATCATACACATAAATATGCATTCCAGCGATATCGTCATTGATCGAAAAGTACACCCGTGAATAAACTGGATCAATGCACGCGTGCATGTCATCAATAGAAAAGTTATGATAAAGTGCAAAAACCGTTTTATCGACTTTACCAAACCCAATAGGCAGCATCTCCCCTTCATTATTGATCTGGTAAAACCCATCATCAGCGACAAAGAAAGTATGTTCCCCACGGCTTGCAATGGCTGTGCTGCTTTTGGCTCCTATTTTATCCTTTATTTTTGTAAAACTAAATATAATCTTCGAGCCCGGCACAAATGTCGCATGGTAAATGGCCGATCGCATAAAAATAAATGGGTTGGTTGCTTGTGTTGAACCTTGAACATATTCACCATCTGGAAAATCTTGATAATCACAGCTGTTTTTCCCAATAGTCCAAAACTGCGCATCATTTAACCCTGACCAATGCACACGGTTTGGATAATCTGTAAGCTTCATCAAACAAACAAAATCACCCCAAACACGCACAATACCAGCCCGTGGAGGCTCCCCTCCCAAATCATCAAATCTCTCATCCTTTTTTAAAGAAAGCACCTGTGGTGCATCATTACTATTAACAGCAATGATGTAATCCCCAAAAGAAGCAAAAGACCAAGGCGTTGTCTCATTGGCATGATAGAGCGTATCAGGCTTGCTGATATCTTTCCATCCACGCGTACTATTATCAAACGCGTAAAGCTTTGTTGGTGAACCAACAATGATCCGCACACCACCTGATGAACGCACAGCATACACGCTTAAAATCTCATCGGGAAACGGATCTGAGATAGGTGCAACCGTTGGAAAGGGAATATAAGCCTGAGGGGCAGGTAAAACATTCACAATCTCATTCGAATAGCCACTGTTTATAAATGCAGTGTCTGGTCTAAATTCAGCAATAGGGATAAAAGTCATCAGAAATCCGTGTGTTGAATCTGTGCAAAGTTTTTACGCCGTGAGGTCTCAATTTGAAGAACGTTTAACTGTTCTTGAAACATCGCAAGGGCTGTTGCTGCCATCTGTGGCTCTTTGAGTATATTGGCATATAACTCATATTTTGCACGGGTTTTGATAAGCTCATAAGCTTCCAAAAACCATACAGATGCTTGCCTCGCATTCTCAATAGTTTTAACCCGTATAGGATCAAGAATAAGCCTGATAGAATAAACATCATCGGGTGTTGGATAGAAAACAAGCTTTCGTGCAAAATAAGCATAGCGTGTGGGCAAACCACGATGAGCCTCATCAAACCCTTCAATCTCCATCGGGTCTACCCGCAAAAGCTTTGACTTACTATGATTATTCCCATCAATATAAGCATCAATAATCTGAATAGCCCCACTGATTGAAGGATGAGCCTCATCTCCATAGCGGCTTTTGCCTTGCAATGTGGTTAAAACAACCTCACGGCTTTCATTGAAATAAAAGGGAAACCGTTCACAAAAGCGAATAGCTGAAAATATCACCTTTTGTACTTGATCAACATATTCATTGGTTTGATCATCAATCTCATCTTGAATATCACCAACCATCTGAATAAAATTTTGATCATGAGGAATAATCTCCCCTTTTATCTCAATGGGGCCGCCTGTATGAATCATAATAGCCATGCGTATTATCCCAACATTTAAAAAGGAGGGAGCGTAAGGAACAAACGCCCCCTTCTTTTAACGATTTGTGTAAAACTCAACAATGATCTCAGCATCCCCTTTGGAGCTTTTCTTGTCTCGTGTAACATAAATCGTATTTTCAAACTGAAGGGGAACGCTGCGTGCTTTTAAAGGCAATTCGACCTCTTTTACACCTTCCTCTTCAAGTACTTGGGTTCCATAATCACTGCCCCCTGGCTTTTTACCAATTGTTGCAGTGGCTCCTTCAAAATCTGTCAGTGTATAAATAGTGATGCTTTTAATTAAAGCACCCCGCGGTAAAACACCAACTGATGTGGTAAGTCCAGTGTCGCTTGCTTGTATACGCGAGCGAAAAAAGCTCACCTGCTGTGTATGAATATCACGCCCCTGCAAAACAGGTGGCATGCCTTCATCCGTTGTTTGTGTAAAATCAACAAATGTCTGTGTCATAAGACGTTGTTTTGTCATGATTAAATCCTACTCATTTCATTGATGTTTATACGTTATCTTCAGCAAAAGATGGGATAACAATGGTCCCAAAGTCTTGTGCTCCCTGATTAGAATAGGGTAAAGCGTAGCGTGATTTTTTCATGCCAATAATCGTCTTGGCAGCCACACCAAACTCACGTTCATAATCAAACAGCTCTTCCACTAATTTATAGCGTGTTGCTCCATTGCCTTTATTGCTACGCCCATAAGCCATGATGATACTTTGTGCACCAAGCAAAACAGCACGTCGAACAGATAAAACAGGCTCTTTGGTCTTTGAATCAACACCATTGGGCACATGAGCAGCTTCACGTAAAACAACACCATTATACACCCCTAATGATCCATCAAAAATGGGGTTTTTAGAACGGCTTCCATTAAAAACTGCCTTGGTAATATCAAGCCATTGCCCTTCATCTGTATTGGTGCGCAATTGGGTCACCTGTATTGGGTGAAGATACAACACATAGACACTGTCTCCATTAATCCGTACCGGTCTAATCTTAGGATTAGCCAATTTTGCACGCTGCACAGCTTGATCAATCAATTTGAGATTAAAGACATCCTCTTTTGCAAGTGCTTCATCCGTTTTTTTCTGATTTGGGCGAATAACACGCTTACTGCTTGGTTCTAAAGGTTCATTAAAACCATAATGCACTGGTTTAAGCGTTACGGTATGCCCTTCAAACTTCATCCATGGTGCTGTATAGCCTGCAGCTTGAATAAAGAACATCATGCTTAAACGGTCTGCATACCAATCAACAAGTGCATCCTTTGCTTCATTACGCAAGTTAAACAAAACACGTTGTTGATCAATCGACCCTTCATTTGGAACACGTACAGCATGAGAAAGCTCATTAATGTGTATCTTATCACTCATAAACTGAAGCGCTTCTTCATTACCTTCCAGCGTTTGACTTTCGCTAACACCATCACCCATAAGCTGGGTCCGTAATCCCATGGTAATTGAATCACTCGCTGATTTTCCTGATTCATCCTTCACTTGGATGATACTATTTTTGTTTGTCCCCATAAGCGGTGCAATAGACAATGCTTTTGAGGTCTCTGTATTGAGCATCTTAGCCCAAGCGCTAACCGCTAATGGGTCATTGATATTCATTTGTGTTGTCGCCATTTTTTAAAATGCCTTTCTTCATCTTGGTTAAAAAATTGCCGCACTTGTGCAGCATAACCAAGCAACATCACTTGGTTATCTCTGATGAGCTAAGATGCATGTCTTTCACATCCCGCTCATAATTTGTTCAAATTTCCCAGGATTTTTCTCAACCCATGCTGCAAATTCAGCTTCCGGCATGGAAGAAAGCGTTTTTACATCAACACCCCCTGTTGGAGCTTGCCCCCCACGGGCTGTCAATGTACGTGCTGCTGTTGTGCGTTCTTGAAGAGCACTCACATCATCTCTCATCTGTGGACCAGAGTATCCAGACTTCTTTGCTTTTTGCACAAGAAACTCCACAGGGTTAATACCTGCCCTTTGACACTGCTTACATATATCACGCAATTGAGTGCCAAGTTGTTCTTGTCTTACCGCAGGGTCATTAAGTTGCGGAAATATACTGGCATTTTCTTTCAAATCATTGTCTGCAAACTCATAAAGATAATCCATCATGCTATCTAAGTCAGGGTATTTATCTTGAACCTGTGCCTTGGCTGCTTCAAAATAATCCCCTAATTGCTGACGCTCATAGTACTCTTGATTGACGCGCTCTTGTTGCTCTCTTATCGATGAAAACTCATGAAACAACCTTTGCTGTTCTTGCACCTTCTGACCAATCCATACCATATACGCCTTGCGATCCTTTTCCAAAGAAGGAACATTTTCATCATAACGGCGCGTAATTTCTTGCTGCATGGCGGCATATTTTTGTGCCATCTCTAGCGCAAGCTCACGGGCCTCAGCAGCATCTTGCTCCGCTTTTTGACGCGCTTGGCGCTCTTGCTCTACAACAGCGTAACGAGGTTGCTCAGACTCCTTCTCGCCACCATCATCATTTAACGGCTCTTGAGAAACCTCTTCTCCTGGCTGCTCAGATGCCTCATCTAGCCCACCTGTGTCATTTGCTCCATCTGTTTCAACATCCTGCTCAGTTTCCTTAGCTTCTATGCTCTCAACAGGATCATTGCTTGCAAATTGTTCATCATAAAGGGCTTGTTCTTCAGGGGTTAATTTTTCTTCCATTGTCTCGTTCCTTTTCGTTTAAGTTTAAGTTTTGCCTCTGATGGTTGCTGCTCGATAACCTTCAAGCTCTATTTGTAATGCTCTGATTTGTAATTCTCGCTCAGTTATCGCATTTCTTGCTCTTTGCATTTCAAGCTGCATACGCGCTTGTTCTTGCTTTAAGAAAAGCTCAATATTCTTTTGCTGCAGTGCTGCCTGTTTGCTTTGGGCATCCAGTTGATTGAGCACGCCTTTCGCCTGAGTTTCTTGTTGAATGGCTGCAACTTTTGCTTGTTGCTCGGGGCTTAATTGCGGCCCTTGGTTTTGCATCATCATCTGCTGTTGTTGCTGTTGCATTTGCGCTTGCTGGGCTTTAGCCGTCAAACTGGCCACAAGAGTTGCCGGCAATGGCGAGAGCTTCAAAAGATCGGGAATCATATCAGGCGTTAAGAAATTTCCGAGCAACGGCAACATCTGAGTAACAGCTGCAAAGGTTTTTTCTTTCTCATTCGGACTGGTTGGTGAATCATCAACAATAATGTCATACTCAAGGGTGGTGACAGCCTCACGCGTTAAGGGTACATACTCAGCCTTCTCTGGTCCAGAAATGCGCACCAAACGACCATCGGAAAGATAGTTTTGAATCAGATAAAGAATGATCTTTCCTTGCCTGCACCGATACAGCTTTAAATTATCAAATAAACCTGCAAGCAAATTGAGTGTTGACTGGCGGCGTGTATTCTCCAACACATTCGCCTGATTAACCTCCCTTGTTCCTATAAACTCAGCAGATAAACCTGTCACATGTGTAAGCGCCTCGCGGGACTCATTGAACAATTGAAAAAAACCATTGGGAAATTCTGCACGTGGTTTGGACTGTATCATTCCACGAGTTAAAGCACCATTTTTAAGCCATGTGATCGTATCAGCCTTTGCCCAACTCTCCACGGCCTGGCGATCATCATCAAAAGCATCTCGTTCAGCCATAATCCCGCCTTTGGCTTGGCTATTGAGGATATACATCACCTGACTAAAATATTTATTCGACCATTTTTGTGGGTCTTTCGCCGGCCTGACAATGCCGTAAAACTGGTTTTTAAGCTTATCCAACGTGCCTGTAATGCATTCCCATCCAAGTTGCCCATCAGGTGCTAATGGTCTATCAGGTTTGCCTAAAAGACGACGCCCTAAAAAAACACGCTTAACCACCTTTTTATGAAAGCTCGCTCCTTGGATTTGCGGCATAAGCATTTGCAGCTGTTCAAACTCTTGGGCACTATAATCACGCATCTGCCCCGTTTGAAGATCAGGCGCTTTGTAATAGGTCTCATGTTCAAACCAACGACACTCAACAAGCGTGACATAACGTTTCCTTGAAATGGCATCTATCCCATTATTGTCATCACCATAAGCATCAAGGGAAACATGATAATCTTCAAGATCGGTTGTGTTATCGATAGCCCAATCAGCATTCAGATCTTCACTGGCCACATTGGGAAACAAGCTTTTTGCATCCTCGATGGGCTTGCGATCAACATACCACATGCGCTGTGCATCAACCAGATTAGGCCTTACAGCATTAACATCCCACACCATTTTGAGTGGATCTAAACGTCTTACTGTGGGTTTACCTTCAGGGTTTTCCTCATAATCAAGCCGTGTATCTGTCCACCCCATACCGCAAATGACCATATCTTGAAAGGCATCGGAATCGGCATATTCAGCTTCAGCTTCATCACGAAACCACTCTGCTGCTCCGGTGAGCAATTCATTGGATATCGCTGCACCAACTTGTCTTGGTTGAAACTGCACTTCCCGTTTATTGTTACGCTCTGCTCCAACAATGGCATTGACCAAAGGAGCAATACGGTTAAACGTCATCACGGGGCGCCGCTGTGCTTTTAAAACAGCTAAATCTTCTTCTGCCCACTGACGTCCATTATAAAAGTCAAAGTCTTCACGCGCTTGCTCTCGCCATTCATTGGCATGCTCTATATCTTCTGCATACCAAGACTTAAGACGTCTATAAAGCGCATCATCATCAAGACTTGTCGTCTTTTTAAGGTCGTTTTCTAAAATGCCATCCATGATGCCGTTTCTCTTTCTGTCGCGCTATAACGCTCTGGTTTTGATGGAGTACGTGGTGCTTCATAAACAGTACACATCAAACCAAAGGCATCAGCTCCATGACTTGCCCAGTCATGTTCAGCACCCAAACCAATGGCGCGCTTTTCATCCCATTTTTCGTGATACCAATTTAACGCCTTACGACCCGCAACCGTTGTTTCTTCATGAAACCAAACACAAGGCAAAATACGACGCACCGCTTCAATGCGCATTTTGACAGCTCCTGCTCCTTGATTGGGTACAACCTGTGTGTCAAAACCAGCCTCATTTAAAGCACTCTCAAAGCTTACATTGTAAACACGGTCTCTTGTCGCCCCATCATGAGGAAGCACCATCACTGCCTTGTCATAACCATTATGACGCAACCATCCTATATGCTCCGATAAGGGTTGACCTTGTGCTTCATAATAATCAAGCACCCTGATCTCTCTTCCCACAAACTGTGCAATCCATATAGCCGTTGCGTCAGCTTTAGCTCCAGTGCCCCCAATATCCCAAAAAGCACGAATGGGCATTAAAGGATCACGTGCAACATGCCCTATTCGCCCCTCTTGCTCTGCAGCTAACATCTCCTTTTGGAAATAAGCCCCTTGCACAGCTTTAAGATAATCACCCTCCCAAATATGCTTATAACTCTCAGGGCGGTTTTGAAGATCATCAAGGCGTACTCTTTGCAGCTTTTGGGGAAACAAAGGATTATCAGACCAGTTAACTTCTACTCCTTTAATGTTTTCGTCCTTTGTAAAACGAAAGCGTCTTTCAACAGGTGCATTTTCACGCAACGGATTCCACGTCACCCAAAGCTCTGCACGCCAGCCCTCTCCTTCTTCCCGCAATGTCGGTATTAGTGTTTGCCAAGCCGTTTCCGTCACAGGTTCAGCTTCATCAACCCAACAAAGCAAAATACGCCCCATCGACTTAATGCTCGCAATATTGCGATCTAGCCCTGAAAACTGAAAAGATATACGTCCATCTTTCGATTTGATTGACGACTCTCCAACACAGTAATAATCTTTCAAAAAATCATAAGTCTCAATCGCTCGTTTAATCTCTTGCAATGAACTCTCAGCAAGTGAATTTTGAAACTGGCGGGCACAAAGGATAATCCCTGATATCCCACCCATACCATATTCATAGCCCTTTAAGGCTGCCATTAAGGCAAAAGACCTTGTCTTTCCTGATCCTCGTCCTCCCCAAGCGGCACGTACATCAGCAGCTCCTTGAAACAACGGGATTAATTTCTCGATGATCACAACTTGAGCTGTAGCCATCTCAATCACCCCTAAACAGCTTTTTTGTCCTTTACAACAGGCGCTACAATCTCAACACGTGTAATCATCTTGATGGCTTCATCATTTTCACCGGTAACCTGCAAAGGTAAGATCTTGCCCAACAAGGCTAAATAAGCCGCTGGGCACTTTACAGCCTGGCGTTCAAGATAAGAGATCAACCCTTCATTGCCATATTTGTTGCCAGCCTGCTCTGCTGCCTTAATCACAGCCTCTTTAAGTATACGCGTTGTCTTATTGGGAACACCTTTCACACGCTCTGCTCCTGCATTAGGCGGTGTCCCTTTCACAGACTTATCTGATCCAGATGCCATCGGGGATTCCTTTAAAGTGATCTAAACAAAAAAGACCTCACTCTCGGGAGGACAAGAGGAGGTCAATTAATCGTCAATAAATAAAAATGAATAAACTGGATTATCCTAACAAAAAACCCCGCTTTCGCAGGGCTTTTAGCAGTATAGCAAGAAATAAAAATTGTATTACAAATCTAATTTTGGACGCAATAAAACTAGCACCATAATGTCATTAAATACCATTTCTATCCCTCTGTCAACTAAAAAATCATAATCTAGTATTTTTTTATCTCATTCTACCTAAATATGGTAACTCCAAAATATAAATGCTCACGATTGTATTACCTCATCGAATCAACTATATGAGCTCGTAACTTTAAAATTAGGAGGGGATGATGTGCTTCTTATCTATTAAAAGAGCTGCCTTATTGGGTATATTTATTAGTGGACTTGCTCTTACTAGTTGTGAACGAGAAGTAAATGCAGACAAGAATCGTATTCCAAACAATCTAGCTGATGCTCTTGACATGTTCGATGTTGGCCCGCAAAATTTGGATGATCTTCCGGATGAAGTACTTGAGCAGTTTAATATTAATCGGCGTGACTTATGTCAAACATTAAAACAGCAACGTAAACAATATTATGGTTATGATAAATATGAGAATCTTAACTGTAATCAATATAATTAATTACGTAAGGAATGTTGATAACTTAGCTAATACTTCGTTCATAATCATGACAGGAACCGTTTCTAGTTTTTTTCCTTTGCGCGCTCCTATATCGAGAGCACGTGGTTGATCACAGCGTATCACACCTGTTGTATGCAATCCAACTCCCATCAACGAAACAACAAAACCCGCTATTCTAGCAAAACTTCCTCCACTTGTAATGGGTAAGACAATTGGTGTTTTAGTCACACGATTAAACGCCTCTGGTGATACAATAAGCACCGGACGCGTTCCTTTTTGCTCATATCCTGAACTTGGGTCAAGCGATACTAACCAAATTTCTCCCCGATTCATTATAAGAGCTCTCTACCAACAGGTTCAGCATCAAGCCATTTCGTTTCCTCATCATAGAGGTCAGCCAAAGGATCACATTGAGCTAACAATTCGTCAAGAGTATAACTAGGAAATACCTGAGGCTCTACAATTAAACACCCATTATCAATAGTCAAACCAACCTCAGTATTTTCAACGAGGTGTAAAACATCAAGTAACGCAGGCGGTATAGAGAGCATAACTGACCCTCCAACTTTACGCAATTTCGTTGTGTGCATAGAATCTTCCTTAAAGGTATTATATAAAAATATAACATTCTAAAACCTATTATTCAATGGTTTTTACATTCTTGCGAAAAAAACTTATGAAGAGCATTCAGAGCAATGTATAGAGAACTGACAAGATGTTTTAGTTGTTGGTCTTCTATAACGATATACTGCAACGCGGCATAAAGGTTATACTGACGATATAAACCTTGTGTTTCTCTAATAACGTCTCGCACAGCTTCATAACGATCAGTTGTTATTTTAACCCACTTTTCAAGACTATCTTGATCGTGATTAGAAGTTACGTCGTCATGGACTGCCCCTGGAAAACCTTTCGCACAACAATAATCATTTCGCACCTGAATATACTGCTGTGATGCATCGTACTGATCTTGATTAATCTTTTTTTCCAATAAATATAATCGCCCTACATAAGTGCCCATAAGCGGGTTTTTCGCATCTTGAATACTTATCCCATAATGCTTGGCACGCATTTCAAGAGTTAATTGATCAGTAGGCTTACGAGGCGTCTTTGCACGTGAAATACGTCCATTGGGTTCTCTTTTTTGACCCGTTATTCTAGGTCTTCCCCGTTTCTTACGTTTCTTCATTCACGCCCCCAGATGCCTTTTTAATGTATTCCCAAACTTTCTCTATCTTGGACTGCGTCTTCCGCTTCAAATAAAAGAGCCACATAAGGAAAGAACTTATTACAAAAAAAACTATTATTTTCTCCCCCAAATGGCTCTTATCCCATATTGTCCCCAAAACTAAAGTTATGAACGTCCCTAACAAAATACCTATGGACATATCAAAATGCTGTATATACATTGCGCAATCTCTCAATGAATCCATTTCTTGTTCTGTAACAACATGATGTGTAGTCGTTCTAGGGTTTCTCCATTTCTTCATAAGTAAACCTCCTAATTAAAACGGGATATCATCATCCAAAGTCGTTTCTAAATACCGCTTATCCTCTTGCTCCATCGCTTCCAAAGCCATATCAATACCATCTTTTTGAATGCTATTAAGGATCTTCAACTCACCCCTATATTGCGGCAAGACAATTTCTGTTGTGTAGCGTGTTTGCCCGCTTTTATCTTGCCATTTACGCGTCTGTAATTGACCTTCAACATAAACCTTGGAACCTTTACTCAGATATTGCAGTGCAACCTTTGCAAGATGGGGATTAAAAACAACGACAGAATGCCATTCTGTTTTATCTACCTTTTCACCTGTTGTTTTATCTGTATAGCTCTGTGACGTGGCTATACGAAAGTTCACTACCTCTGCACCAGATGCCATTGTCCTGCTCTCAGGATCGGCACCAAGATTGCCTACTAAAATTACTTTGTTGATCATGTTGGATATCTTTATCTAAGGGAAATTATGTGTGTCTTAATGAAACAAAATACGGATATGAAAAACTATTTTTTCTATATTTTACAAAATTATATCATAATATATTAAACTAGTTAATACAGATAAACAAAATAAATAACTGAAAATAAACAGTTTATATGATTTTATCAGTGTATAAATGCTGTTCTCATCTCATTTAGATAACTTATTGATAATGTTCATAAATTTCTTCTATGAATGCATATTTTAAAAAGCTTTCATATAAAGGCAAAAATCTTTTCAAGAAAACTATATCAATCCTTGACAAATATTCGTTTATAAACGATTATTTGTTTATGTTTAAGATACGCCACTACCTTACTGCTGATGGAAAAAATTTGATAACCGACTGGTTACACAAACTTCGTGATGTGCAAACTAAAACCGCAATTATTCGCCGCCTTAACCGTTTGGAGCAAGGAAATTTTGGTGATTTTAGACCACTTCGTGATGGCATTTATGAATTGCGAATTCATATCGGGCCTGGTTACCGAATTTATTATACCCAATTAGGAAAAACCGTGTTGCTGTTATTGTGTGGTGGCACCAAAAGGACGCAAAACACTGATATTACCCGCGCGTGCGCTTATTGGCATGATTGGCAAAACCGTGAAGATTAAAGGAGTGTAGAGATGAAAGACCGTAACCATGATGATGCAATGGCTGAACTGTTCTATAATGATCCTGAAACGGCAGCAGCTACCCTTGATGCAATTTTAGCTGATGGCGATCAAGGTGAGCTACTTGTAACGCTTCGTCAAATGGCAAAAGCCTATGGTGGTGTTCAAACTGTAGCTAAAGCAGCTGAACTAAATCCAACACAGCTTTATCGTACACTTTCACAGAAAGGAAACCCTGAGCTTCGAAGTTTGACTGCTTTACTACGAACTATGGGGCTTCGGTTAGCTGTACAACCCCTTGAACGATCTGTTCCACATATCTAACCTAAATAACCGTTAAAAAAAATCAATTGGTTCAAGCAATAAAAGATATTTTGAAAAAATAAAAAAGCTTGCTAATACAGATGTTACAGAGGATAAAAAATTAAAGCCGCATCACATAAATGACGCGGCTTTGTTTTTGCTGTTTAAAAGCAGGCGCCCCCCGCGCCTGTTATTTACGCTGCTGTAGCAATCTCGACGATATTATCGCCTTCATAAACCTCACAATTTATTGGAATAGACCACTCGTTTTTTCCTGTGATTTTTGCATTACCATATGCTTTTCCCCAAACCCATCCACTACCAGCAATTTTTGCATTACCATAAACGGAACCGTAAATCCTAACACGGCCACCAATCGTAGCATTCTCATAAACTTCACCAATAATTTTTGCATGAGCAGCAATTTTTGCATTCCCATAAACTTTTGCCCCTGATGCAATACGAGCTGAACCGGAAACCTCAGAATCCCCAAAAACATGGGCATCACTATAAACCCATGCTTTCTTTAAAATACGAGCATTCCCATAAACTTTCGCATCAACATACACACGAGTAACTCCAAACACATGAGCATTCCCATAAACGTGTCCACAAACAACAGCATGACCACACACGATAGCATTCTCATAAACACGGGCATCGTCACCATAAACACACGCATGACCCCCAACCCAACAATCGCCATCATGAGAAAGATTGTCCTCTAGCTCTATAAAGCCACCAATGTCACCAGCTTTAACATCACCAAAGTCTCTTAAGGCACGAATACGACGAAAAGTATATCCTTCAATTTCTTTGATTTCGCTTGTAAATTCATATTTTTTCATTTGGAGTTTTCCTTATCGTAATAAAGTTTTGATTGACGCCCCAAAAGGGCGCCGGGTGCTCAAAACACGGCGATAAGTCCGTCGTTACACTTTCCCCATAAAGGGTATTGTATGGTGTAACCACACCCGACAAAATCACTATACGTTGAAATACGTAAAAAGATAGTCAGTTTAAAAAGACATTGGAGAGATTGTTTCGTAACCTATCCGCTTATCGTTAAGTGTTTTGAGCACTTGGGTATCTGTATAACAAAACTATCTTTCACTGTCAAATAAAAAACTCATCACCTGTTATAAATTTTATAATTATCATCCTAATTTTTGCGTTTGCTCTATTTTTCTCAAATTAGCTCGTACAGAGCATTTTATGTTCCCAATGTTTTTGTGAATTCATCAAAAAACTTCTAAATCTTTCTCTAAGGTGCCTTTCTGTCGATTTAAACGCATATCTAATCCAAAAGTGATCACCATTTCTCTCTATTTTGCTGTTTTTAAAATCATCATGCCGTTTTTGTGAGGGGAATGACATTTCCTCCTCTCTCCTGTTCTTTCAGTGCTTTTGCTCGTGTATTCAGAACAGTCTTGCGAACAAGTCTTGCTGTTGTCAAAAGGCCTTCTTCTAAATCACGACACAATCGCACAAGCTCACAAGTGCTAGGGAAAAATGTCTCGGATACAGTTTTCACTTCACCACGCAAAATCCGTTTAACTGTTTCCATAAGTGCCCACTGTGAAACTGTCTCAAGAGCCATTCCATACGCAAGCGACATACCTTCATCATCTGAGTTTTGCGATATTTTCAAACCACACGAAAGTATACGCATAGCCTCTGCAATGACCTCTCCATCAGCTTTCACAGCAAACAGTTCTTGAAGTCGCTCATAAGCTTTCAACGCTATCGTTTCTTGCTGTTTCGTCAATGCACTCCCAGCTTTCAAGTGTAATGGGAATCCCGGTGCTATCATTTTGCAAATTTGCATTAAAGAAACCTCTAGATCCGAGATTGCGGATGTTATCTGCGATGCGTTCACCAACACTTTTTTCCCGTCGAGAGTAATTTCCATCCCTACCATTTTGTTTTTCCTTTTCCAGTTTCGCTTTCTGAGCTACAAGTCCATAGTCGGAAATAACCCAGTTGTACCATGTCAGTTGCCAATCCTTTTTGATTGCACCTTGACCAGACTTAGCCAGCCAGTAGTTTTTAAACTTCTCAAACTCTAACAACGCCTCGTCATGCGTTAAGCCCCTGTCGATTGCGTATTGCAAGTTAGGTTCGAAATCATGAGGCAATCGGCATCCTCGTCTATCTCCAGACCGCTTGGTTTTCTTTTCAGTGCTTTTTTGCTGTGAAACGGGTGATTGGTTTTCTGATGAGGATGTATCGTGATCCAAATGCTGCTCAACAGCATCATCGGTTGTTTCGTCTTGAACCGAAACTTCAGTTGCTAAATTTTCTGAAGCAATTTCTTTTTTTGATAACACGATAGTGTTAGTTTTTTTATATATATTCTTATTCTTATTCTTTATAGCTTGATTTTGCTTATCGTTTGCTTCAACAAAATTATTATTTTGCTTACCATTTGCTTCAACATAATCATTAACAGATTGTTTTTTAAGCATTTTTGCTTGTGCACCTTTTCTCCCAGCTTCACTACGCACTTGCGATATATGCTCTTGTTTATCAATAAAGTTTTTAAGTTCTTCCTCGACTTGCAAACTCCACAAACGGCCATCTTCTAAAAGAACGATTTTCTGATCACGTAACAAAAAATCTAATGCCTTATTAAAAGCCTTAACCGAGCAACCAGCACTGTGTGCTAATTTACTTGGATCACAAAAATAGGTTCACCACTTCTACGCATGTGCCATTGCAATATTACGTATGTTGCTATCTGAAATGCTTTCATTCCACTCGTGTCAGCAAGACAATCAGACGAAAAACTTTTAACCCACAGTAATTTAGTTGACATAGCTTTCCCCCTTTCTTTCTGAAGATGTACTACTGATATCAAGATCAACTGCTGATGATGTGTACCACAAACGGCCACTCTCTAAACGAATGATATAACCACGGCTCATTAAAGATTCTAATATGTTTCGAAACGTCCACACTGAACAGCTGCACAAACTTGATAAATGAGAAGCATCATTAAAAATAGGTGCGCGCTCATGAAGCATGAGCAAGACCAGTGTTGTATAAATAGCTGTTTCTTTTGGCTTCAAAAGCATAAGCTCAATTAAAAATTGACCAGGATAAAATTTTACCCAGGGTGATTTCGTGGCCATCACATGTCTCCTTCTTTCTTTAAGTATAAAATTGCCCAGCCTGTCTTCGTATCTAGATCAAGAAAAGGAATCATGTTAGGCATCTGACGTTTCATTGAAAATGTTTTATAAAATCGTTTCATCACTATGGTTTTGAAAAAGTGGGGGGAAAAATAGAATGACAGTATTTGAATGTTTCTCTATAATCTCCATTGTCATTAGTAGCATTCATGCAAGTATTTCAGTTTGGGTAAGATATGAAGAACAGAAAAAAAAGGCTTTAGGACGAACACTGCAATTTAATTGCGTATCATATAGATCGCCCGTGTCTCCGTATAAAAATGAAAATCCTGAAATTACAATAAAATTAGCCCTTCACAATCCTACAAAACAAGTAATTAAAGTAAATAACATCTGGATAGATCACAAAAGCCCATTCCAATTTATTGAAGCACGCTATATCAATCCAAACCCAAAATTCCCTAAAAAACCAGATATAATTATCTCCACAAAGCCTAAGCACATCGACTTAATAAATCCTCAGACAAAACCAGAATCAGAGCACTTCTTTGATTTATTTAGTATAAACAGTAAACAAGAAATTATACTTTCACTTACCGTGCTAGTTAAACAACCAACTACAGTAAATCCTATAACTATTATTTTAGAACATACTTCGTCTAATGATCCAAGTAAAACACTGAAGCTTCTTTGTAACCTCGGCTTTTTTAAATTGTCAGATGAACAGAATTTGAATTGTATTAATAAACTTTTCAAAGAAAGCGCACCTCAATAAATAACGTACGTACTCACTTACAAGTAGTTAAAAACGAAACAAAAAATACACAGTTAAAACAAGCCGCAAAGTATATACTATTGCCATAAAATCACCTTTAATCACTTTTCTTTCCTTATTTTTTACCTTGTCTAAGTTATTGTATGAATACCCCTGATAATTAAATCCATATTCTGTACTGCCAATAATAAAAAAGTCGCTTCCAAAACCTATGTAACCATGAAAGAGAGGCCATATACTCCTGTGGTGTCATGAATGTCATTTCATACGTAATAACATTATCATCACACACTACCGTATCTTTTATCTTTTCATCACCACTCACCATAGCATTGCCGGAAACGTATGAACCGTCATAAATCCAACAATCACCCTCGTGAGAAAGATTGGCTTCTGTCTCTATAAAGCCACCAAGGTCACCAGCTTTAACATCACTAAAGTCTCTTAATGCACGAATACGATGAAGAGTGCAGTTATACTTCTTTCCAAATCTTGAATTATCAACCTTCTCACTTTCTTCCGTAAGCTCGTATTTCTTTGATATACTCATGTTCTTATCCACCTATTGACTGTTGACCATCGGTTTGCTCATACCCTGCCCTGCTCACTACACAACCATCTACAAACTCACACGATGGGGAGGTTTCTTTTTTCTGCATTAAGTCTTGCGTTACAGCGGTGAAATTTTCTTGATACCAATCACTAGGGCTTACATAATTATTTGTAATCTTTGCTATTTTTTTTATTATCCTAGGATGAGGAAACCTCTTTCCATTCACATAACGCGCTATTGATGCTTGGGTGACACCCACAGAAACTGCAAATGCAGCGTAAGTAATATTATTTTCTGACAAATATGATTTTAGCTTAAACATTTTTGTGCTTATACCATATTGGAAATTTTAATGCAATGAAATTTTACCGTATTGGTATTTGAAAGATGATTTTTTTTTAATAGGATAAGAATCATGAATAATTTGAAATTCTTCAGAAAAAAAATGGGCTTAAGCTCTAAAAAATTAGCTGAACTAGTAGGAACGAGTCAGCCACAGATTTTCCGTTTAGAAAATGGACAACGAAAACTAACAAAAGAATGGGCTATACGTTTAGCACCTCACCTAGCCACTACTCCTAAACAATTAATGTTTTCAGAACAACAAACAAATAGCTTAGACGAACAAATACAAGATATGCTCGAACACCTAAGCTATGATAAAAAAGTTAAACTTCTTGATTTTCTTTCTTCATTTTATCAAGAAAAAAAGTAATAAATTGCTTTTTTTCATCTTCTGTTAATTTTTTCCAAAGCGCTAATATTTGTGCATTAATTGGTGGATTTTTATCCATTATTTCACCTTACTCCAAAAATATAAAATATAAAATAACCATTTTGGTATTGACTAAATGTTACCATTACGGTATAAATATCCTCATAAAGTAAAAAGAACCATTTACCAACGTGAATGAGAGGGGATGGAAAATGAATAAACAGCTTTTTGTAAATGCTGATGAGATCTTGTTGATTGTGTCTACTTACGATGATGATTACTACGCTAAACCTGGACCAATTGATAAAACTGAAATCATGGACATTGTGGGGCAGATGGAAACCGTTGAAAGCATTCTTCGCATTGATCTTATGTCAAACCGCTATGATGATATTTCAGAAGAAGTTGCTGAATTTTATGTTCAAAAATACTTAAATGATTATGACAATTATTACTTTGTAGAAGATGCCCCATATCCTTTTATAGCTCACAGCTGTGCATACAGTGATGTCTTAGACAAGATAGAAGAACGGGAAAATACAAGTCCATTCTACAGTACTTGTCGGCAATAATATTTTCTTTTCAACACATCTGAAAAACTAATCCAAACAATATGAAGGGATGGAAGATGAATAAACAGGTTTCTGTTGGTTATAATGAAGTTTTACTCATTATAACTGGTGATGAGATTTCTCACCCAGCTTTATATGGACCGTTTTCAACAGCTGAAATCATGTATATTGTTAATACTTTGAACAATGTTATAAAAATCTTTTGTATTAATCCTGATGAAAGCAGCCTTGATGATCTCTCTGAAGAGATCGCTGAAATCTATGTAAAGAATAGCGATTCCTCTCTTTTAGAGAGAGAAACACATCTCTTTATAGAAGATAGTGAGGTATATTATAATCTTTTAAGAGCTAATCGAAAACCTCCGAAATGGATGAATGCATATGCATTACATGAGCGTTTGAAGGTAAAAACCAACTTTAATGATTGGATTACTCAACGCATCCAAGAATATAAACTTAAGAAAGAAGATGACTTTTATATAAAAAATGATGATCCCCCAAAAGGATACTACCTTACCATAGACATAGCAAAAAAACTTGCCAAGGCTGAAAATAGTGACGCAGGCAAAGAAGTCTATCGATATCTTTGCGTTATATCCAAAGTATATAAGCAATAATATTTTCTTCCCAGCACATCTGAAAAAACAATCCCAACACTATGAGGTCTGTAATGGAAATGCCTATCGCTATTTGGAACCATACAATTAATCAAGAAACTGTACAAACAGTCAATGCACGTGAGTTGTATACGTTCTTGGAAGTTAACTTCAATTTTAACGATTAGATAGCTAATCGTATTAAAGAGTACGGTTTCCTAGAAAATAAAGACTTTGTGAGTTTTACTAAAATTTTAGTAAAATCCAAACAAAACGCTCGTCCAAGTACAGAATACTACCTCACCTTAGACATGGCAAAAGAACTTGCTATGATTGAACGTAATGAGAAAGGTAAGCAAGCTCGTCAATATTTCATTGAGTGTGAACGAAAAGCAAAACAAATGAACTCTTCTCAAATTGACTACTCTAATCCTCAGGTCATCTTAGGTGTTTTTACGCACTTAAAAAATGAAAGTGAACGTAAGGATTGTATCATTGCTCAATTAACTCCAAAGACAGAAAAACTTGAATCTTTAGAACGTTCTGATGATTTGCTTAGTATAAGTGATGTAGCAAAAATGTTAGACATGTGTCCTGAAGATTTAGCGAACTATTTGATTAATCGTCGTTGGATTTATCGTCGTACTGATAAAAGTTTGGTGCCTTATTATAGTAAAATTAATGAAGGACTGATGGCTTATATACCCGAAACCATTCAAACAATCAGTGGACGAGAAAGAACCATTCCTAGTGCAAAAATTACATCAAAAGGATTAAAACGCCTGAGTATGATACTCTGCAAACAAATCCACACTCAAGAAGAGATGAGCGGCTTTACTAATGCCAAAGTTGCTGATTTTAAAAGAATGACAGCAACAACGTTTTTTTCTCAATACATCTAAAAATCAATCAAAACACACCCTTTTAAACACACGCGTGCTTCACGCCACAGGTGAAGTGCACTCAAAATTAAGGAAAATAACAATGACATCTTCTCTCGTAGAAAAAATGGCGCAACAATATGATTTCTCAGAACGAGAATTTCGTGAAGCAATTTTCAAAACATGTATCAGTTGTGATATTTCTAATGCTGAGTTTTTGGTCTTTGTTTATCTTGCCAAAAAATATGGATTAGACCCTCTAAACAAAGAAATATATGCCATCCCTAAAAGAGGCGGCGGTATTATATCGGTTGTCTCTGTTGATGGGTGGCTCAAAGTCATACATTCACATGATAATCTTGATGGAGTGGAACTCCAAGAAAACTTTGATAATGAAGGCAATCTGTTTTCTGTTACATGCGCTATATATTTGAAAGACAAGAAATACCCCTTTAAAATCACAGAATATCTCAAAGAATGTAAGCGAAATACAGAACCTTGGAATCAATGTCCTGCTCGTATGCTGCGTCATAAAGCACTTATACAGTGTGCTCGTTATGCATTCGGTTTATCTGGTATCTACGATAAAGACGAAGCTGAACGTATCAATGAAGCTATTTACCTCAGTGAAGTTAATGATAATCCCCAAAACGAGAGAATATCTGATGAATCACTTGCGCAAATCAAAGAGTTAATGGAACAAACAAAAACAGAAGAGGAAAAAGTACTCTCTTACGCAAAGGTCACAAATCTCGCAGAAATGTCTCATGAGACAGGGCAAATTATTTTAAAGCGTTTGGAAGCAAAACAACACTTACAAATGAATGAAGCACAACAAGCTTTACCTTTACCAAACACACCAATTCAACAAGCTTCAATGGGAGTGTGATATGCAACAAAGAACAGCAGAATGGTTTCAAGCCCGTTTAGGTAAAGTCACAGCTTCAAACATTAACAGCATCGTCGATAAAACAGCTAAAGGCTTACCAACAAGTAAATATGAAGAGTACAAAATCAAGCTCATTACAGAACGTTTAACTGGTAAAACAGTATCATCTTATGAAACGCCTGCCATGCGATGGGGTAATGAACATGAAGACAGTGCAATTGAAGAATATAGCTTTCTTTACGATACTACCGTCACACGATGTGGGTTTATTCCTCACCCGACAATTGAAATGGCAGGCGCTAGTCCTGATGGTCTCATTGGAGATGATGGCCTCATAGAAGTTAAATGCCCTCAAGAAATAACCCATGTTCGTTTTTTGCGAGACGGTAAAATCAAGCCTGAATATATCTTACAAATGCAGTTTCAAATGGCTTGTACAGGGCGAAAATGGTGTGATTTTGTTAGCTATCATCCTTGGTTTATAGATAAATCACCTCATTTGTGTATCAGGGCTCTACGCATTCCACGCGATGATGAACAGATTGAGCTCATCAATAAAGCTGTTGAAGCATTTTTAGCAGAAGTAGAACAAGATATGCAATTCTTGACAAACGCTGCTTAAACCCATAGGGGGCGCTGTTCTCCCTCCCCTAAGCGCCCCCACCCATTTTTCAATCACTTTCAACACACGCGTGCTTCACACCACAGGTGAAGTGCAATCAAACTTAAGGAAATTTAACATGGCTCGTCGCCACGCTGCCGTAACACAGTCCGCTATTGCAAGAGCTTTAAGAGAAGCTAAAAAGCAAGGTTGTGAGTTAATGGAAATCAAACCAACCGGTGAACTCTTAATTTATCTCAAACCTGACATCACCATACCAAATACTGCTACTCATCCAGACAGATTATTAGATCTCTCAAAGGGTGATTATGACTTTGATATTGGTATGTAAGGTCACGCTATGCCTAAACCACGGCCTCCCCACCTTGTCAAAGAAATTACGCGCTATGGTAAAATTGTATGGTACGTGCGTATTGGCCATGGTCAAAGGCGTAGAGTGCGTGGAACCTATGGTACACAAGAATTTGTTGACGACTATAAAGATGCTCTTTCTGAGTTACAAGGATACAAGCTTCCTAAATCTAAACCTGGTAAACTCGTTGAAGGTAGTTTCATATGGCTCCTGAAACAATATTTTGACAGCGTCACTTGGCATAACCTAGCTCATGCTACGAAAAGACAAAAAGAACTCATTCTGATGAAAGTGTCAGATGCCATAGGAGATATTCCATACAAAGCAATTAAAAAGTCGCATATTACAGCTGGTGTTGAACGACGTAAGGAAACACCCGCAACTGCTCGGAATTTTCTCAAAGCAGTTAATGGCCTTTTTAAATGGGCAGTTGAACAAGGACTTTTAGAAAATAATCCTGCTTTAGGGGTTAAAACACCATTTCTCAAAAACAAGGATGGATTCCCTGCTTGGATAGAAGAGGACATCGACAAATATTATCAACAATGGCCTCTCGGAACGCATGAACGGGTATGGATTGATGTTCTTCTTTACACAGGCTTACGAAGGGGAGATGTTGTACGCATCGGATGGAAGGATGTCACGGATAATGTCATTCATTTAAAGACAGAAAAAAGCAAATTTCAAACAGATGTGTTTCTTCCCATTCTACCCGAATTAGCAAAAACTCTTGAAATGGGTCCTATTGGTGATGAAACTTTTATTTGTGGGAAAGGAGGCAAGAAACTAACCAAAGAAACCTTTGGGAACCTGTTTAGAGATGCTTGCAATGCAGCGGGAATAAAAAAATCAGCACATGGTTTAAGAAAATTAGCTGCAACAAGAGCTGCCAATGCAGGGGCTACGGTCGCACACAACTTAAAGCAATTTTTGGATGGACTGATGATCAAATGGCATCTCTCTACACAAAGACTGCTGATCGCAAAAGATTGGCTCTCGAATCAATCGAAAAGCTCCAAAAAAATAAGGGATAGAGCACAAAAAAACTCAATAAAATCAAGAGTCTTAGATTCCCTTATTTTTTACATAACATACTGATTTTATTGTATTATAAGGCGATCTCATTGCCCACCATACATTTTTACTTTCTTATGTTTTTTTATTTCTATCATTATTTTATAAGTTTAAAGACAAAATTCTAAACTTTCCACCCTTCTTTTGTACAAATAGAACTGTAAATTCCCTTCTCTGGTAAGGAAATGCATAGCATCAGTAAAAATAAAAGCCCTATCCTGTGATAGAGCTTTTTAAGTGATTTGAGTCGTACAATAAATTAGAACTTATAAGCAACACCAACCCGAAAATCATTGGTTTGGTAGTCAAGTTCTAACTTGTCCTTAGCAAATTTCTGTTTACCAAAATCTGAATAACGATATTCCGCACGTAAAATAACATTATCAGCCATTGCAAAATCAACACCACCACCGAGGGTGTAACCCACCATCATTTTTGTATCTGATAAGCTAAAAGAACTTATTTCTCGTTCCCCTATTTCAAGTGATCGTGAAAAGATATTTTGAAGCTGCGCATAAGCGACACCGCCAGCAATATAAGGCATAATACGATCAACTGCAAAGCCTATACGTACTCGTGTAGCACCAGACCATTTTTGTTTTAAAGTGTTGCTATAAATTTCATCACCAATTTCCGCTATCTCACTTAATTGTCCCGCTTCCCTTGCATGCCTTGCAGACGAAACTGGCCTACCTCGTGAATGTTCTGATAAAACTGAAGGTCTGGCTTCTAATCTTTGCTGTTGTTTTTGTAAACTAGGTACCTGCACTCTTTCTGAATCTTCAAAATTTTGAACTTGAGATATAGAACTCTGTTGTTGATACTGTTGCATCTCTCTCTGCATACCAGTAGTATATCCATCTCTAGTTATAACATTCCTTCTCTTCCGTTCTAAAGGTACGTTTACATGGCTTGTACTGCTTGCATTAGATGTGTAAGTTCTTTGAAAACTCTCAGGTTGCTTTGGTTGCACACGTGCACGTTCATATAATTCACGCCTTGCCTTTTCTTCTCGTGCTTCTACTTCTTCCACCTCATCTATTTCTTCTATTTCATCTATTTCTTCAAATTTTCTTTTAGCAACAACTTTTGTATCCTCTTTATTAGACCAAACTATATCCGTATCAACACCTAGAATAAGGCTATTTCCTAAATCAACATTAGCTCCTGCATAAAGACCTCCCATGACACCAGAGAGTTGAGGCAATGTATCTTTCTCAACAGGTGTCCATTCTCTCATACCAGGGCTTTTTTTAACATATAGGCTAATATCCGTTTTACCTGAAAAGCCACCAATCTGTCCTCCAAGATAAAAACCATCCCAAGAGAAAGTAGGTGCAGAAATGACTGGTGGAATATCAGGACTCGGACTCATTTCAGCAGGTGATGAAACCTGCTTGGACATTTGAGTAACAGGCCTTGACTCTCGAGGCACCATAATGTCTGCTGCTTGTGCCATAGAAGCTGTAAAAAGAGTGATAATAGATGTGCTAATTAAACGTTTTGTGCTCATGAATTACTCCGAAGACAATGTTGAGAACCACATAATGATACATTATCTCCATTACATAATCTTTTCAAAAAGAGCTATAATAAAAATGACACAATCATAAAAATAAATTCTATAAAATTTTAAGTAATGAAGTTTGCTTATAAGTCAGTGACTTGCAAATGAAGGAAACTTTTTACGGCTGCTAAAAATGTTAAGAAATAAAACAATGTCTATACCAAAAACTAAATCGTAATTTCTGCTATAATCTATCCGAATCGGATCATTACTTGCGAACAACTTTCCAGCTTCAAAAAAGAATCTATACTCAATGCTAGATTCTCCATTTGTTAAAAGTTAATATTACAAGTATAATTTTTCCCATTAAGAGAAATATCAATAGAATTCTCGATCAAAAATTATGTAATTTATATCATTGTAGTATAGTATTTCTACTTTTGCTCTAATATTTTTCAATATTTCAGAAAGCATAGAATGATATTAAGCTAATTACGAAAACACCTTCCTTCTATCTCTCCTTCTTGATATCAAAACTTCCTTTTGAAAATAAGCTTCTAAAATAATCAAGTGCACACATTTAATCTTGATATGCTAGAAAAAATATTTTTTATAAATCCTACAAAAATATTCATTTAATTTGCAATAATCCTCTCTTCTTAAATTTTTTTATATAACAATAAATCTCAAATATGATAGTAAATTTCTAAGCTTTTCAAATAATGTGTCATTTTAAATCAATAAATTGAAGATTACTTCATTTTTTAATCAATCCCATAGACCAAATAAATTAGAAATTAAAAAATGTATTATAGTATTTCGTTTTAAAGCAAATAATTACAAAATCATTTCATATATATATATATATATATCAATTTTTACTATAATGAAGCTTTTATACTATCTTTTTTATACAAACTCGTATCAATAATTTCTTATTATATACTATCACAACAATTAATACATAATAATACAAATATGTTTTATACGAAATTCTTCATTTTTAACTGAATCAACATAACCAGAATTGAATGCTGCTACATAAATCTGTGAAGTAACAAGTGTAAAAACTATATTATGCATTAGCTGCTTCAACTGATTGAAGTGCGTAATGAGACTCAAATAGATTATTTAATAAAATATAAATTGATTATTTGTGAAATCTTTCCTAAGTGAAATATAGTCTGCAAAATAGTTTTGGAGATATTTTTGTGCTAGAGTATACTAAATGTATTTACTTTTATCCTATGCAAAAATGTTAAGATAATTTTCAATTGCCATTATGTTAGCATTTTTAAGTTAATATAATACCAACAAATCAAGAAAAAGCATATGCAACGTTAAATACTCTCAATCAATATCAAATGCAGTACAGATTTCATTCTTAATCTCGTAGAAACTGTCAAAGCTTATGCATCCTATGAGCAAGCTGTTCTTATTGGGGTTATTGAAGCGTGTGTAAAAACAATGCAAATAACTATTGATGCTGATTGATATATTGAATAACCCACAAATTATGCAACAATACCTCAATAGTTAAGCTAATTTATCAAGCGTACTTTCACACTTTATGGTTATTGTTGAAAACTATCCTGATCTTAAAGCAAATCAAAATTTTCTCGCTCTTCAGTTACAATTAGAAGAAACTGAAAATCATATCTCTGTTGCTCGTCGTGATTATATTGAGGCAGTACATGTATACAATACTGCACTAAAAACAATACCAACAATGATTTGGGCAAAACTCTGGTTATGTTGATCCTAAGTCTATACAAATATTCACTATTGATACTAATATCCACCAATAAATACCGAAGGTTAATTTCAATTAATGGTATCATTTCAATATTTTATTCAACTTATTCAACATAATGCTTCTTTATCTTTATGGTCTTTTATAAGCTTTCTATTTTTTGTAGTTACATCGAATAATATTGCTTATTCACAAACCCAATCTCCCCTTTTAACAGGTTATGTTAATGATGTCGTTCATTTTGTTTGATACTACAACGATAAAAAGTCTGACAGAAGAGCTGTCTGCATTAGAAAACAAAACAGGTGACCAAATTGTCATTGTGACTATCCCTATTCTTTCGGGAATCGATATCGAAACTTATAGCAATTTTCTTTTTCGCACATTGAGTTTTGGGAAAAAAATATAAATAACGGTGTATTACTTGTTGTTGCACCAAACAAACGAAAAGCACGTTGAAATGAGCTATGGTTTGGACAAAGAGCTAACAGATGCGATTTCTGCGGTTATTATTAACAGTTTTATTTTTCCCAATTTTCGTGAAGGAAAATATCAAAAAAGAATCGTTGAAGCAGTTAACACAATTACCGATGTTATTACAGGAAATAGTTCTGATGTCATGTCTAGAATCAAAGCAGAAGCTAAAATTGTTGAAATGCAAAGTAAACGAGCTGAAAAAGAAAAAATGATAGCAAATACTATTTTCCTTTTAATCTTTTTTTATCGGTTGGTTTGCTAATTCTTACAATGATTTTTGGTAAAAAAGTAGGTCCACGAAAATATCGTTGGATGAGTATTGGTTTCATACTTTGGTTTACTGATATAAATACTAGGCAAAAACACTCTGATGGAAGATTGGGAAGATAATTCAGGTGGTAGTGGATTAAAAGGTGATGGAGGAGCATCAAGAAGATGGTAAAATGCTCATTGGTATTTGTCACAAAATACCTTATATTACTAACTTATACCTGATCTGCCCAGATGGAATAAAATCTTTTTAAATTATGCTTCAATATTACGTCTAAAACGATATCTTAATACGTATTCATCTTTTAAGCACAACGGTAATTAATGGTATAAATTTTTTGAAAAAGTTTTTTAGCTAATTATTAAAATTCAATGACACTATATACTCATCATTCAATTAATGAGGTACTTGCTGGTTTTATATCAAATTTCAGGTTATTTAATTATAATTTAACTAACTGGTTTTCTACTCAACTAAAATGATAGAAATATTTAAATGTTTTCATAAAAAATATTGATATCATTCATTTTCTATTTTGATTTTAATGAACAAGCCCATAGTTCTTGCTGCATAATTTACCGTTGCTCATAACAAAATAAAATATAACCCTTATTATAAATATTTCCGATGACATTTAAATTAAAACGTACTGATCGTGATCATTTGTTATATGATTTTAAAATAACTTCTTCCACTTCACCAATTGAATGGAAAATAAGTGATGGTTTAGTCGAATATCCGGAAGCACTCCGTTATATGCAAGAACATGTAGAAAACATTTTTGAAAAAACCGCACATGAACAAGTTTGGCTTCTTGAACACCCTCCCCTGTACACAGCTGGTACAAGTGCCAACAAAAAGGATCTTCTAGCACCTAATTTATTTCCCGTTTATGAAGCTGGCCGTGGCGGTGAATTTACATATCATGGCCCAGGACAGCGTATTGCCTATATTATGCTTGATCTGAAACGCCGAAAACAAGACATACGCGCTTTTATTAGTGCATTAGAGCAATGGATTATTCAAACGCTTGCACAATTTAATATTAAAGGCGAACGCCGTGAAGATAGGATTGGTGTTTGGGTTACACGACCAGATCGTCCAGAAACAATAAAAGGTACTTCTTGTGAAGATAAAATCGCTGCTATTGGTATCCGTGTACGTAAGTGGGTAAGTTTTCATGGAATTGCTATTAACGTTGATCCTAACTTAGACCACTACTCAGGAATTGTTCCGTGCGGAATTGCAGATTATGGTGTAACCAGCTTAATTGATCTAGGTTTACATGTAACAATACATGATGTTGATATTGCTCTAAAACAAGCATTTGAACAAATTTTTGGTCCGACAATTGATGTTTCTTAAGTACGTTGATTTTTAAACAAGAAACGGGCATAAAGCCTATTTTGATTAAACGTTTATTTTAATAACTTAAAATTTAGATAGATAATTGAATGCTATGAGCGATAATAATAAAGATCTTTTTAGTATTTTAAATAAAGCTCAGCTTCGTATGGAAACGAAAGCAAACAGTCAGAAAACTCCAGCAAATTCAAAAGCAATACCTTTAAAAGTGCCTGTATCTACCTCTAAAGATAATACCGAAATGAATGACTATAATGCGTCATCTATCCGAGTACTTGAAGGTTTGGAGCCTGTGCGTTTGCGACCTGGAATGTATATTGGTGGAACAGATAGCAAAGCGCTTCATCATTTATTTTCTGAAATCATTGATAATGCAATGGATGAAGCTGTTGCTGGTTACGCTGATTTAATTGATGTATCATTGGATAAAGACGGTTATCTAACGGTTACAGATAATGGACGTGGAATTCCTATTGAAAACCATCCTCAAATGCCAAATAAATCTACTCTTGAAGTCATTATGACACAACTTCACTCAGGAGGAAAATTTGATGGGAAAGCTTATCAAACTTCTGGTGGTTTACATGGAGTAGGTATCTCTGTTGTCAACGCTCTTTCTGACGATATGGAAGTTGAAGTAGCACGGGAACGAAAACTTTACCGTCAGCGTTTCTCACGCGGTATTCCTCAATCTGGATTAGAAGATTTAGGTGATGTCTACAACCGTCGCGGTACACGAGTTCGTTTTCATCCTGATAGTAAAATTTTTGGCGAAAAAATAGCTTTTGAACCTGAAAAAATTTACAAAATGGCACGTTCTAAAGCCTATCTTTTCAGTGGAGTTAAAATTCGCTGGAGTTGTGACCCTGTAGTACTTGAAGGCATCAACAATATTCCTGAAAAAGCTACTTTTCATTTTCCAGATGGGCTTAAAGACTATTTATCATCATCGTTGAATAGTAAATATTGTATAACAGCTGAAATTTTTTCTGGTAAAACGAAACAACGTGCCAATCATGGCTCAGTTGAGTGGGCGGTAGCTTGGCATAGCAGCGATGCTGGTGTACAATCCTACTGCAATACTATTCCTACGCGAGAAGGTGGAACCCATGAAATAGGGTTGCGGCAAGCTCTTTTACGTGGATTAAAAGCATATGCTGAATTAATAGGAAACAAGCGCGCCGCTATTATTACTTCTGATGATGTTATGGTATCAACCGTCGCAGTGCTTTCAGTTTTTATTAGAGAACCTGAATTTGTTGGGCAAACTAAAGATCGATTGGCTACAATTGAAGCACAACGTATTGTTGAAAATGCAATACGTGATCCTTTTGACCATTGGCTTGCTAATTCTCCACAAGAAGCGACAAAGCTTCTTGATTGGGTTATTGAACGAGCTGAAGAACGTGTAAAACGACGTCAGGATAGAGAAATAAATCGAAAAACAGCTGTACGTAAATTACGTCTGCCTGGTAAATTAGCAGATTGCAGTCAAAATTCTGCTGCGGGCGCTGAATTATTTATTGTTGAAGGAGATTCGGCCGGTGGTTCTGCCAAACAAGCACGCAATAGAGCAAACCAAGCAATTTTACCTCTTCGGGGAAAAATTTTAAACGTAGCCAGTGCTGCACGTGAGAAGATGGTTACAAGCCAAACAATTAGTGATCTTATTCTCGTTCTTGGATGTGGAACACGTTCTAAATATCGTGAAGATGATCTTAGATATGAGCGTGTTATTATTATGACTGACGCAGATGTTGATGGTGCACATATTGCTTCACTTTTAATAACCTTTTTCTTTCAAGAAATGCCCGATCTCATCCGTGGGGGACACTTATATCTTGCTGTACCTCCTCTTTACAGAATATCACAAGGGGGAAAAGTCGCTTATGCGCGCAATGACGCCCATAAAGATGAACTGCTAAAAACTGAATTTACTGGAAAAGCTAAAATCGAGATCGGACGTTTTAAAGGCCTTGGAGAAATGCGTGCTGAACAGCTTAAAGAAACAACTATGCATCCTCAAAAACGCACACTTTTGCGCATTTCTATCAATGCACTTGAAATGCAAAAAACTAAAGATACAGTGGAAAGTTTAATGGGGTCAAAACCAGAAGCACGGTTTCGATTCATACAAGAAAATTCAACTTTTGCATATAATCTTGATATCTAATGGAAAAAATGTTTATCAAACCACTGCTGCTGCATCAATAACACGTAATTGCGGATTGATTGTCCCATTCCAGTAATTTAAACTAAGATTACCCGCTACATGAATTGTTTCACCAACATTTTCAGAAAGAAAATTGCCAAGAGATGTTCCCACTGCATGAAAAGCTATTCCTTGGAGTTTTTTGCCTTCAAGATCAGAAACAAAGAGGCGCAAATGCCCTTTCCCAACCTCACATACACTAACCAACCGATGAGAAGGAAGAACAAAAACAGGTGTAGCATTTTCTGAACCAAAAGGACCTGCTTTTTCAATCATATCAAAAAGATCTTTATTAGCACCAGAAGCAGAAAGAAAGCCATCTATACTGAGAGACTTTTTAGCACGTAATTGCGAAACTACCACAGAAACTTTTTCTTCTAACCATTCTTGAAAAGCTTTAACTTTCGTAGATTGAATTGTAATCCCAGCTGCCATACTATGTCCCCCCCTTTTTCTAATAAGTTTAATGCGACAGCTTCATGAACAAGTGCTCCCAAATCTACACCACTAATTGAACGCCCTGATCCTGTACCTCTACCATCTTCTTTCAAAGCAATTACAAAAACAGGACAAAAAAAACGTTCTTTTAAACGGGAGGCAAGGATACCAACAATTCCTGGATGCCATTCTTGGCAAGCAACTACAAGTGATGACGACATTTCTTTATCGTGATGAACAGAATCAATATAAGCCTCTGCTTGAGCTAATTGAATAGCTTCCATCTCTTGACGTTCCTGATTAAGCTGACTTAATTGTTCTGCAACTTTATCAGCTTCATCTCTATCATTACAACTAAGCAATCGCGCTCCCAAAGCTTGGTCCCCAATGCGCCCTCCTGCATTAATTCTAGGCCCTAATAAAAAACCTAAATGAAAACTATTAATTGGCTCACCTATACGTGCAGCCTTTGCTAAAGCAGCTATCCCAGCATTGTGCATAGAACGCGCTACTTGAAGCCCTTTAACCACAAAAGCGCGATTAACACCTCGCAATGGAACCACATCGCATACGGTAGCTAATGCAACAAGATCAAGCATACTCAAAAGATCAGGAACAGTCTCTACCCATTTTTGCTTCCGCAGTAAACGATTTACCCATACTAATGTAACAAATACGATGCCAGCAGCACATAAATGCCCTTGTTCAGAAAAATCATCAGGACGATTAGGATTAACAAGAGCAACAGCCTCCTGATGAACGTCTGACATTTGGTGATGATCTAAAACCACAACATCAGCACCTGCAAGTCTAGCTGCCTTTATTGCATCTGGACTGTTTGCACCACAATCAACAGTAATAATTAAACTTGCCCCTTCCTGTGCCAACATCTTCATTGCCTGTTCATTTGGACCATAGCCCTCAATAATACGATCAGGAATATAGATTTTAACTGTTATACCAAAATAGCGTAAAAAACGTGCTAAAAGCGCTGATGAACAAGCTCCATCAACATCATAATCACCGAAAACAGCTATTTTCTCTCGGTCCATAATAGCTTTAACCAAGCGCTCTGCTGCATATTGCATATCCGTAAAACTTTCTGGATTAGGTAGCAGATTGCGTAGTGTGGGATTAATAAAAGAAACAGCTTCAGATTCATCAACGTTTCTTGCAGCAAGAACCCGAGCCAACTGATCTGGAAAACCAAATTTTTGAGAAATAGCACGAGCATTATTGATCCCTTGAATATCAAGAGGATCTACCCAAGCCTGATCACAAGCAGAAGATTTAACATTGAGACAATAATAAGGTAACTGCATTATCCTTTATGTACAACGAAAGTAGCAAAAATACAATTAACACTTAAAAGATGAAATATTTTATATAGCGTTATATTTTGTCTCATGATATGAGTAGACTGTTACACTTAAGAGCATTATAATACTCTTATTTGTAATTGCGTTACTTTTTAGCTTTTATTTTTCTTGACGCAAATCGTAAGACATTATATCAGACAAATAATATATATTGAGATGTAGTTTGGTTGTGGCAATCATTCACAATGTAAAATAATAAAAAGTGTTTTCATATTAAGGGCTTTAATAAAGGATACTTCTATGGCAACTTTTTCACAAAAGCCAACTGAAGTGGTAAAGAAATGGGTTATTATTAACGCAGAAAACCTTGTTTTAGGTCGTCTTGCCACGCTCGTTGCCAATCGCTTACGTGGCAAACATAAAACTACTTTTACCCCCCATGTTGATGATGGTGATAATGTCATTGTTATCAACGCAGAGAAAGTAGCTCTTACGGGCAGAAAATATACTGATAAAAAATATTATTGGCACACTGGCTATATCGGTGGCATTAAAGAACGTACAGCTCGTCAAATTCTTGAAGGTCGTTTTCCTGAACGAATTGTTGAAAAAGCAGTAGAGCGCATGATTCCCCGTGGTCCACTTGGTCGTCGTCAAATGAAAAATTTACGTGTTTATGCCGGTAGTCAACATCCGCATGCAGCGCAACAGCCCGAAGCTCTTGATATCGGTGCTCTAAACCGCAAAAATAAAAGGATTGCTTAAATTATGGCTGAAATTAATTCTCTTTCTGAGCTTGGTGCAACAATATCGACTATAGAAGTTAATAATAAAAATGAAAGTGTTGCTGCTCCTATTCACGTGCAAAAACTTGATTCACAAAAGCGTGCTTATGCAACAGGAAAACGTAAAGGTGCTGTTGCTCGTGTATGGGTCAAGCCAGGCTCTGGAAAAATTACTATTAATAATAAAGAGTTTGATAAATATTTTGCCCGTCCTGTTCTTAGAATGATTCTTCGTCAGCCGATTGTTATAACCAACAGAGATACCCAATTTGACATTGTTGCAACTGTTGCTGGTGGTGGTCTTTCCGGCCAAGCAGGTGCAGTACGTCATGGAATTTCTAAAGCTTTAACTTATTATGAACCAGAACTTCGTACTATCTTAAAAAAAGGTGGTTTTCTTACACGAGATAGTCGTGTTGTTGAACGTAAAAAATATGGTAAAGCAAAAGCACGTCGCTCTTTCCAATTCTCAAAGCGTTAATTTTCAGTTTTTGTATGTATGAATGAAAATCCCATCTTTTAGTGGGGTTTTTTATTTTTAACAGTATACTTAAAAAACTATTTTATAAAGTTATACTTTTCAATTTATCTTCCTATTACCATAAAAAAAGAAAACTGAATAATAACTTCAGTTTAAAAAAGATTTCAGCATTGTAATAAAATGCGGAACAGAAATAGGTTTTGACATATATTCTTCACATCCACTGGCACGAATGCGTTCTTCATCCCCCTTCATAGCAAAAGCTGTTACAGCGACAATAGGAATAGATTTAAGTTTTTCATCCTCTTTTAATTGTTTAATAACATCAATCCCTGAAACTTCAGGCAACTGAATATCCATAATAATAAGAGAGGGCATTGTCGAGCGAGCTAAATCTAATGCAATAAGGCCATTACGTGTTTCAACGGTTTCGTAACCACTTACCTCTACCAGATCACGGAATAACTTCATATTGAGTTCGTTATCTTCTACAATCATGACTTTCTTTAACATTAATATAAATTTACCCTTCTATAAAAATAGAAAATATAAATTAAATGCATATTTTCTTTTTCTAATTTTTCTACACAAATCTTTCTTTTACAGAACCATAGCAATAAGAAAACTACATTAGATCCACCTTTTACAAGAAACACACTAATATTTAATTTTGTAAAAAATCTTCTTATAAAGAATATATAATATACACTCTGATTGTTAGATAAAGCCTATATATTTGTATAATTTACTTTGCTTTCAATTAACATTAAAATTCAAATTGTTTTCTGTTGCATAACTTTATTGTACAAAAATTCAATAATTTTATATATTCTAGAGTACATTTGTTTCAAAGGTAAGACCTTGATAAGCAGGCTCAACGTTTGGTGGGACGTAGTTTAAAACATCATTATAATCAAGCGAATTATCCATATGAGTCAATATAGCTCGTTTAGGTTTTAAATACTTTATCCAATGCAATGCTTGATCAACCGAAAAATGACTTGGATGAGGTTTAAACTGAAGAGAGTCAATAATTAAAACATCTAAATCCATAAGGTTTTGTAATGCTTCTGTAGGAAATTGATTTACATCTGTACAGTAAGCAACATTGCCAATACGAAAACCCAAAGAGTTAATGCCACCATGAAATTGTAAATGTGTTTTAAAAGTAATTGCTCCACCCTGCCCTTGAATTATAAATTCACTGTTTTCATTTATAAGATGTGCCTTTAAAATAGGAGAATAACTGGAACCCTTCGGTGTTTGAAAACAATAGCCAAAAGACTCGTTAAGATACTTTAACGTAAATGCATTTGCATAAATATCTATTAAACATTTTTGTGCAAGCGCATAACTACGTAAATCATCAATACCATGAACATGATCTGCATGAGGATGTGTATAGATAACAGCATCAAGATGATTAACATGCGACTTAATCATTTGTGATCGAAAATCTGGACCTGTATCAATAACAACTGTTGTTTTTTTTCCCGATTTATCAATTCGTTCAACTAACAGGGAAGTTCTATAGCGTTTATTTTTCGGATTATTTGGATCACAAGCTCCCCAATAACCATTGGGACGTGGCACTCCAGGAGATGAACCACAACCCAATATCGTAAATCGGTAACAATCAAACATTCTTTTTATTTCATTTTTCTAAATAAACGAAAAGCATTTTGTGTTGTTATCTGAGCAATTTCTTCAATATTTAAACTAATAGTTTCAGCTAAAATAACCGCTGTATGACGCACAAAAGACGGCTCATTTGTTTGTCCACGGTGAGGCACAGGCGCTAAAAATGGTGAGTCTGTTTCAATTAACAAACGTTCATAAGGTATGATTTTTGCTATTTCACGAATTTCAAGTGCATTTTTAAAAGTGAGAATACCTGAAAAAGATATATAACCACCAAGTTCAATGCCAGCACGAGCAAGCTGCATGCCAGACGAATAACAATGAAAAATAAATGGAAATTCCCCTTCTTTCATTTGTTCACGCAATATTTGTTCCATATCAGCATCCGCATTACGTGAATGAATTACAAGAGGTAGCTGCGTTTCCCGAGAAGCAATGATATGTTCCTGAAAACTCTTCTTTTGCTCTTGTGGTGAAGTATAATTATAATAATAATCAAGCCCAGATTCGCCAAACGCAACAATTTTAGGATGTTTTGATAAATGAATAAGATCTTCAGCTTTAATATTCTGTTCTTCACACACATGATTGGGGTGAGTACCAACAGAACAAAAAACCTGATCATAAGCTTGTGTGATTGCTAAAAGTTTATCTAACTTATGAACATGTGTTGAGATTGTTATCATACGTCCAACATCAACAGCTAAAGCACGTTGAATAACACCATCCAAATTCTGAGCAAAATCTTCAAAATCAAGATGACAGTGCGTATCAATCAACATCATTTACATCAGCTTTCTTAAAGACATAACGGGGAAAAATTGGTACCGGTAATGGGAGATTTTCACCTTCTTTAATTTTTGAATCGCTTATATGACATAATAAGCGATCTTCCTTAGCAATCGCAAGACTATCAAGAAGTTTGGCAGCTGATTGAGGAATAAAAGGCAAAAGTATAATACCTATCCGTCGCAAAACTTCCAAAGTTACATAAAGAACTGTAAAAAATCTTTCTGGATTACTTTTACATAAACTCCAAGGCTCTTCACTAGCAAAATAACGGTTAGCATTTGCCACAACTGAAAAAATGGCTGAGAGCGCTAAATGTGGTGCCTGGCGTAACATAGCTTGGCGTGCAACCTCAATTATCTGAAGAGATTGTTCTAAAAGTTGTTCATCTTGAGCTAAAAATTCAGTTGGCACAGGAATTTTTGCGTCACAATTTTTTTGTATCATAGACAAAGAGCGTTGTGCTAAATTGCCAAGATCATTAACAAGATCTGCATTGATACGATTTACAAAACTTTCGTGATTATAACTACCATCTTGCCCGAATGGTACTTCACGAAGAAAAAAATAACGGACTTGATCAAGACCATAACGGTCGATTATTTCAAAAGGATCAACTACATTTCCAACAGATTTTGACATTTTTGCACCGCGATTTAACAAAAAACCATGTGCAAAAATACGTTTAGGTAATTTAATCCCAGCTGACATCAAAAACGCTGGCCAATAGATTGCGTGGAAACGAATAATATCTTTGCCAATAATATGAGTACTTGCAGACCAAAAATGACGTTTTTTTGATGTTTCATTGAAAAAATCAATTGCTGTAAGATAATTTGTAAGTGCATCAACCCAAACATACATTACATGCTTTGAGTTATTTGGGACACCAACCCCCCAATTAAAATTTGTCCGTGAAATGGAAATATCTTTCAACCCTGATTTGATAAAACTTATAATCTCATTACGCCGTTCATTGGGAGCAATGAGATCAGGATATTTTTCATAATGCTCAAGAAGAGCTTTTTCATAACGGGAAAGCTTAAAAAAATAACTTTCTTCTTCATTCCACTCAACTGGAGATCCTAGTTCTTTTTCTCGACGGATTCCATCTTCCCCAATTTGGGTATCCTTTTCTTCATAATAAGATTCTTGACGAACCGAATACCAACCAGCATAACGATCAAGATAAATATCTCCATTATCTTCCATTTTTTTCCAAATTGCTTGACAGGTTTGATGATGTCTTTCTTCTGTTGTGCGAATAAAATCATCATTAGAGCAATTTAACGCTGTAAGCATTTTTTGAAAAATAGCACTATTACGGTCTGCAAGTTGCTGAGGTGTCATGTTTAATGCTTCTGCTGCCTGTTGCATTTTGAGACCATGCTCATCCGTACCAGATAGAAAAAATACGTCTTTACCGTCCAATCGTTGAAAACGGGCTAAAGAATCACTCACAATTGCATTATAAGCATGCCCAATATGCGGAGCACCATTAGGATAAAAAATTGGAGTTGTTATATAATATGTGTCACGCATGTTATACCCAGTTGAAACATAAAAAAGGATACAATGACATAACGCCTATTAATTACATTGTCACGGAAAAAGCTTAGCTTCGTGAATGATCTTATGAACTTTTAAAAGCAGATTGATAACAAATTGCTTTTTATCAAGATTAAATGATTGCAGTTCCGCTATTTCCTGATAAATCTCTTGCCATGTTTGTGCATATTCTTTCGAAAGAGCGAGAGTCCCCTTTTCAGCTGAAATAATAGCTTTTTTTGAATCTTATCAAGAATTTCATCACAAAATTGTTGAAATTTGACATCCGAATCCGATGAAGAAAGTGTCTGAGCAAGATTGTGTACAAGAGCTAAATTACAAACTGATTGTTCTAAAAAACTATCAATGGTTTGAACAATTTCAAGTCCACCATAACACGCAAGTAAGAGCGCTTTCCGAGGGTTTCCTTGGGATTTTTGAATAACCATTTTCATGGTTTCTTTATCGATATCACCCTGATCAGAAAGAATATGTGAAATGACTTGTTTTATTTCATCATCACACAATGGTCGTAGAGAGATCTGTTGACAGCGTGAGCGAATTGTTGGAAGTAATTTTCCTGAACAATGTGTAATAATAATAAATAAAGCCTTTACGGGAGGCTCTTCAAGCATTTTGAGAATTGCATTAGCAGCACTTCTACTCATATCATCTGCAGAATCGATGATGATGATACGCCATCCACCATCTTGCGATGTTTGGTTTAAAAAATGTATGACGTCGCGGATATCATCAATTGATATGCTTGTTTTGAACTTTTGTGTTTTTAAATCAAAATGGCGAGAAATATGTATAAGACCAGGGTAACTGCCCTGCATTATCTGATGCCATACAACTGAATCATGTTCTGGCTGCAAAAAACCACTTTCTTGATTACTTAAAATATTCCAAGCAAAGTGAAATGCTAATGTTGCTTTACCAATCCCCCGCTCTCCTTCAAATAATAATGCATGATGTACACACCCTTCTTTACGTATTTGCGCCAAAAAGTGGCGAACTTCCTTATGACCAATGATGATGTTATTTTGTGATGGTGATAAAATCCCTTCGATGTCGTCATATTGACGCAAAAAATTGATATCACTCATGGCACATGACCTAATATTAACTGATAACAGATATCTTTTATTTGTGACGCTATTGTTTCCACTGCACAAGTTGCATCAATTACACGAAATCTAAAGGGTTCATTTTTAGCCAACTGGAGAAAAGCTTCCCGTCTTTGCTCTTGAATATTTAATTGATCTTTTTCGAAATAATCGATCTTTCCAATTTCTTTTCTCCGTAAATCTGTGCGCTCCATACCAAACGTTGCTGGTATATCTAACAAAAATGTCAAATTAGGCATAACTGTACCCAGACCGATACGTTCTAAAACAGAAAGAAGGTGAGAATTTACCTTATTATTAAGCCCCTGATAAACACGCATAGAATCAATAAAACGATCACATAAAACAATTTTTCCTGCTTGCAAAGAAGGTAAAATAACTTCAGTAACATGGTCAACACGTGCTGCTGTAAATAAAACTGCTTCAATGAATGCACCATATTGTTCTGTATTACCTGATAATAAAATATAGCGCATTGCCTCAGCACCCGCTGTACCTCCAGGTTCTCGAGTTATAACAACGTCATGGTTTTTGCTACGAAGATATTGTGCAAGCAAAGAAATTTGAGTCGTTTTGCCCGCTCCTTCCCCTCCTTCAAATGTAATAAAATACCCTGACACGTATGAACCTTAATTCTTCACTCTGGCCTATATTATTTTTGCAAGCATCCAATTGTTACTTTATAAAGCGCATTTTAAAAACAAATAAAATATTACTTCAATTGTCATTAATTTTGCTAATAAAAATAGGAAAAAAGTAAATATTACTCTGTTTTGCAAAGCATATTATCATGCACCATCAATAATAGCGATTGTGGTGTAGAGATTTGAAATTTTATGCTTTTTATCTATTAAACGTTAATTTCTAAAATAAGGAAAAAACTTTAATGTTATATGCAATTGATTCCTCTTTGTTTAAAAAACAGCACAAAAAGCAGATTGTATAAGGAAAAAGAGGTTATTCATTTTTTACAAGGAATATATTTACAAATTATAAAAAATTTTCATGTTTCTTTATAATTATTAAAATAAATTTATAAAATACATTATATTATTAATGTTTCATATTATACATTTTTCCTTGTTATATAGAATTTACCTATAACATCTCATTCAGCTATTGGCTTGCTGTAAATATATTAACTCAACTTTGTTTTTATGAAGACATTTATATTAATCCAGAGTTTTCCTGGATTATTTGCCACTTCTTAAATGCGTATTGCAAAAAACACAGTGTTTTCCCTTAATAAAACAATTACAATCGGTTTATCATGGATTTTCTTCATTAAATTTATCAGCAAAAGCTATTTGATCTAGTAATGTAGGTTTATCAATCAAAACAGGACCAATATCTGGTAATTTTATCAAAAAAGTCCTAATTGGTTGTTTTGGATTCATCGTGGCCTTCATTAGTTGTTTTTGGTGACCTGTATTAATAGTATCTTTCTTGTCTTCTAGAGTATTCGCTAATGCTAGCATCATAGATGAATTATAATCTCTAGATGTATAAGAGGCCATTAAATAAGCACTATCATAATCATTTACAGGCGCTTTATCGACATACTCTACTTTAACATTTGTCACCCCTTTATCGACATAACCAAGAATTGTCGCAGCTTGTTTGGATAAATCAATAATTCTATCTTTTATAAAAGGACCACGGTCATTTACCCTAACAATAATAGAAGAGCCATTTTCCAAGTTTGTAACGCGAGCATAACTGGGCAAAGGCATTGTAGGATGGGCAGCAGTTAAAAGATTCATATCATAGATTTCACCATTTGCAGTTAAACGCCCATGAAAATCTGAACCATACCATGATGCTTGACCAACACGTTTATAAGTTGGATCGTTTTCTGGATAATACCATTTCCCTTTTATTTGATAAGGTTTACCAACAACAGGTCTACCACCTTTATTTTTTGATTTCTGCTGTGCATTTAAAACCTTTTCAGGTACATTAACAGCCTTTGCCGCCTTTATCACAGGTGTCTTATTATTGAGACTTTTCCCTGTAAATTGTGTTGTTTGGTTCGCACAAGCTGTTAATAAACCAGCAACAGCAATTATAGGCACAAATTGAAAGATCACTTTAACAACGAAGATTAATTTTTTTTTACTATTTAAAAGCATTATCACCCTGCATTCCCTTCTTAGCTTTTACTGTAAATATCAAATTGCATTCTTTGCGTATAATCAGAAATTTATACCCAATGAATGGTTATATTCTTAAGATTCATGGTATTCTAAAAATCAATCTCTCATCAAGATAGTAACGTAACATAAAAGAATATTTGTTACAATTTGTGAAAATAATATACTACCTAATGTGTATTAAAGTTAAACAAAATCAATAGATTATAAATATAAAATCAGAAATAAAACATCATAATATAAGTTGTGAATTAAATCGGGCTTATTTTATATGAATAATAGAAGATAAGTATAATTTATAAATAGTCTAAATAATTTTTCACCAATTTACGGGGAATTTTAAAACATTATCTATGGTGAGCGCGCAGGGATTCGAACCCTGGACCTACTGATTAAAAGTCAGTTGCTCTACCAACTGAGCTACGCGCTCCCACACAATTATTTTGTTTGTGGAAAATGAAATGGGAACATACGGTCGACTTTTCATTTGGTCAACACCTTTTATGAAAAAATATTATTTTTTACCTTGTTTACCAAAATACTATTCATTGCACTCAACTTTCTCATTATTTTATGCATTCTTTTTGAATATAAGTAGAATAATATACAATAGCATATTGCATTCTTTACACCCATTAATATGGGCAGGAAATACGTTTTTCAGCAAATGGTGTTATTCAACTGAATAATAGAATATTAATGATTCAGATCTTCAAGAACTTTTTGCTTTTTTTTGCACAATTTTAGTGTGACTGAACCGTTCATAACAGCAGCTAAATTTTATGAATTAATAATTTGTATAAAGCGATTCCAACTATGAAATTCGTAACTATTTACACTTAATTGAAAGATTATTCTTTAATTGACATATTACTAATAGAAGTTAGTAAAAGTAAAATATTTGAGGCTATTTTTAAGGTATAGATAATCCTTTTCAAAAACTAACTATAAAACCATATGAAAGTTATTATCTAACTTGAGAAAGTTTTGATTGATACCCATAAAAAAGAACATTAAAAGTTATAATTGTATCTGAAAGAAATATAGCTAATATAAATTAGCTTTATTTAAAATTTTAAGCAATTTTCTATTCGTCAATGATCATTACATCTTACTAAAAACACGATATTCCACATATAGCTATAAAATATCAATTCGACAATGATATATAGAATATTATCAAATAAAAAAACAACTGAATCTGCATTCTTTCTCTAGAGTTAAATTTCTAGAATCAAAAATAAAGTAAAGAGTTTTGCGTTATTTTATAAAAAATTGTAGAATAATCATGAAATACTTATACTTTGTCTTCTATTTTTTCTTTTTCGATTTTTTGATTGGAATGTTGAATGCTGACATGTAAACAATATGAGCTACTTTTATTCATTCACAATCATATGAAAGAAACTGGTGTTCCCCCCTCCTTTGATGAGATGAGAAATGCATTAGAGCTTGCTTCAAAATCGAGCATTCATAGGCTGATTACAGCCTTAGAGGAGCGTGGTTTTATACGTCGTTTACCAAATCGTGCTCGTGCAGTGGAAGTTATCCGGCTTCCTGATAAAATAACATTTGATCTTTCTTCTGCACGTAAAATTTTTCCAAGTATAGTAGAAAAAAACAAAAGAAAAACATTTCAAGACTTTGATAATCTTGATAATTCTGACACAAAAAACAAAGAAAATATTACTATCCCTATTATGGGCCGTATCGCTGCTGGTGTACCCATTTCGGCAATACAGCAACAAACAAATACACTTTCTCTTCCACCTGATATGATTGGTTTAGGTGAGTATTATGCTTTAGAAGTTAAAGGTGATTCTATGGTTGAAGCAGGTATTATTGATAGAGATACTATAATTGTTAAACGTCAAAGTACAGCAACACAAGGTGAAATTATTGTTGCATTAATTGATAAACAAGAAGCAACTTTAAAACGTTACCGACGTAAAGGGGTTTCGATTGCATTAGAAGCCGCAAATCCTCATTATGAAACGCGTATATATAGGCCTGAACGTGTCCACATACAAGGCAAACTTGTTGGGCTTATTCGCCATTATTAAAAGACAAAATAACTGAAAATATATAAAAAGCTGTGTACGTTTATGGAATGTTCATACATATGAAACCGTTTCTATGATGGTTAATCGATAATGCCACTTATTAGCATCTTTGTCTTTTATATTCTGTATGTTCGTGAAATATTATAAATAAGTTTACATAATTTTGTCTCAAAATGTATCAAATACATTTAAAGCTTAAAGGGCATACGAACATTTTTCCTAAAAGTAAGAATAATAGATAAGCTAAATTTTTATTAAAGAATTACAAGGATTAATTATGGCAGTACCTCGTATTAGTTTTGTTTCTCTCGGTTGCCCAAAAGCACTTGTAGATTCTGAGCGTATTATTACAAGTCTTCGTTCTGAGGGGTACGAAATCTCACATAAACACCAAGGAGCCGATCTTGTTATTGTTAATACTTGTGGCTTTCTTGATTCTGCACGAGCTGAATCACTAGCTAATATTGAAAAAGCTATCAAAGAAAACGGAAAAGTTATTGTAACTGGATGCCTTGGCACTGAACCTGATGTCATTCGTCAAGCACATCCTAGTGTATTAGCTATTACTGGACCACAAGCATATGAAAACGTCATACAAGCAGTTCATACAATCGTTCCTCCAATACACGACCCCTTTATTGATTTAGTTCCGCCGCAAGGTATCCGTCTTACACCTCGCCACTATGCTTATTTAAAAATTTCTGAAGGATGCTCTAATAGATGTAGTTTTTGTATTATCCCTGCCCTGCGTGGTAATTTGGTCTCGCGCCCCATAAGTGATATTCTCCGTGAAGCAGAGAAGCTTGTACAAGCAGGTGTAAAAGAACTTTTGATTATTTCACAAGATACTAGTGCTTATGGTATTGATATTAAATATGCTGAAAGTTCCTGGAAAGACCGAACAATAAAAGCTAAATTTTTGGATCTTTGTCGTGAACTAGGAGATATAGGTGTTTGGGTGCGAATGCACTATGTTTATCCTTACCCCCATGTTGATGAAGTTATTGAACTTATGGCTGCAGGAAAAATTCTCCCTTATTTAGATATCCCTTTTCAGCATGCATCACCAACTGTTTTACGCAATATGAAACGCCCAGCTCATATGGAAAAAACGAATCGTAGAATTGAAAAGTGGCGAAAAATTTGTCCAGATCTCACTTTGCGATCAACATTCATTGTTGGTTTTCCAGGAGAAACTAATGAAGATTTTGAGATGCTTCTCGAATGGTTAGAAGAAACAAAAATTGAACGTGCTGGTTGCTTTAAATATGAAGCAGTAAAAGGCGCTGCTGCAAATGATCTTGAATTAGAAAGCATTACGGAAGAAGTGAAAGAAAGCCGTTGGCATCGCTTTATGGCAAAACAACAACAAATTTCTACTCGTCTCTTAAAGAAAAAGATTGGAAAAAGACTTCAAATCATCATTGATGAAAGTCAAGGTAAAGTGGCTAAAGGCCGCAGTAAATATGATGCTCCAGAGATAGATGGCGTTGTTCATGTATCATCACGGCGACCACTTCGTACCGGTGAATTTGTTACCGTTAAAATCGAACAATCCGATGCCTACGATCTTTATGGTGTTGCAGTTTAAATTATAGTAAAGCATTAAAGGAAAAAAGTTTTTTATCAAGTAAATGACTTGGGCGTACATTTGTCAAAGCACGAATCATAGTATCTTTACGCCCTGGCATTCTTTTTTCGATATCGTTTAGCATTTCTTTTATTGCATTGCGTTGTAAACCACTTTGACTACCACAAAGATTACAAGGAATAATAGGAAATTGCATTGCTTGAGAAAATTTCTTCATATCTTCTTCAGCTGCATAAACAAGAGGACGCAAAACAAAAAGATCTCCTTCATCGTTTATAAGTTTTCCAGGCATAGCCGCTAAGCGACCACCATGAAATAAATTCATAAAAAATGTTTCTAAAACATCATCACGATGATGTCCAAGTACTAATGCAGAACACTTCTCCTCACGGGCAATACGATACAAATGCCCGCGCCGCAACCTGGAACAAAGCGAACAATATGTTTGTGTTGGTGTTAATTTATCTGTAACAACTGAATAAGTATCCTGATATTCAATGCGATAAGGAATTTGATAATTATTCAAGAAATCAGGAAGAATATGCTTTGGAAAGCCTGGTTGACCTTGGTCAAGATTACAAGCTAAAATTTCAATTTGTAAAAAACCACGCCATTTTAAATCTAAGAGAAGAGCCAACAAACCATAAGAATCTTTCCCACCAGATAAAGCAACAAGCCATTTTTTCCCTGAAGACAACATAGAGAAATCATCAAACGCTTGCCGTATATAGCGTAAAAGTCGTTTACGTAATTTATTAAATTCTACAGTTGAAGGGGCAACTCGAAACATTGGATGGCAATCATCAAAATTCTCCTCCAAAAGACCACCTATACCAACATTTTTCTATTGTCCGATATTACTAAAAAGATTGATTTATAGTACTATACCCTGTGTATAATACAATGGTTTATTTTACAATCATGATACAAATAGTAACACATAATAAGATTTAAATTATGTTAAATCTCGTCTGTAGACTGCATATTAACAGTCAAAAAAATAAAATGCACGGACTTTATGGCAGCAAAAAACTGATAATGCCAACAGATTCTAAAAATGTTATCAATTTCAATAGATACAAAATGACGCCAATTTTAAAAATATACAACCAAATTAGGAAATGATAATTTTTTACACTCAATTTAGCGTGAATAAAATTCAACAACTAAATTAGGTTCCATATGAACAGCATAAGGAACATCTGAAAAAGCAGGAATACGAATAAAGGTCGCTTTCATTTTGCTATGATCTGCTTCAATATATTCAGGTACATCACGCTCAGCTAACTGTATAGATTCTAAGACCAAAACAAGTTGCTTTGATTTTTCACGAACTTCAATAACATCGCCTGGTTTACAGCGGTATGACTGAATATTCGTACGCCGACCATTTACATTGATGTGACCATGATTGATAAATTGACGAGAAGCAAAAATAGTAGGTACAAATTTTGCACGATAGACGATAGCATCCAAACGTGATTCTAAAAGGCCGATAAGATTTTCACTTGTATCACCACGACGACGAACAGCTTCTTCATAAATTTTACGAAATTGTTTTTCTGAAATATCACCGTAAAATCCTTTTAATTTTTGTTTAGCACGCAATTGGACACCATAATCAGAAAGCTTTCCTTTACGGCGCTGCCCATGTTGACCAGGACCATATTCACGGCGATTTACAGGAGACTTGGGACGCCCCCAGATATTTTCCCCTATACGGCGGTCAATTTTATATTTTGTTGATTCGCGCTTACTCATCGCATTTCCTTCACATAAAAAATAAGATCAAAATATAGACCTCAAGGAAACGCACCCTCCTCTGCCTTCTAAAATGAAGACTGACAGGATATCTTACACACAAATTTTGAAAGCTATCCACGGGACACGTCAATTAATATTATTTTCTTAAAAGAAAAAGTTCAAATAACTTTATTCAATTATACTTTAAAGTCAACTCCCTTTACTATATTAAAACTAAACTTTTGTAATAAATGCTCAGTTGCAATTTCTATATTTTGCGATATAAATAAAGCACAATCTTCATGTTTCTTTATATTTTTATTTCGTATTTCCTCTAATAATAACGATCTGGTGCGCCTGGCTATAGCCTTTGCTGGATCAATCCAACTTACCGGCCATAAAGCTTGCTTGTGAAATAAATTAATTAAAAAAGGATAGTGTGTGCAAGCCAAGACAATAACATCTGTATATTTATTATCTTTCTCAACAAAGCATGGTAAGATTTCATGACGTAATTCTTCGTCATCGACAGGACTCCCACGTAAATAATTTTCAGCAAACCTTGCAAGCTTTGTACTCCCTACAAGCTGAACATGGCACTGATTAGCAAAAGAATCTATTAATTTATGTGTATACGCACGTTGAATCGTTCCAGGAGTTGCTAACACTGAAATAAGACCTGAATTTGTCTTTTTAGCTGCTAATTTAATCGCAGGTACAGTCCCAACAAAAGGAATATTAGGAAATTTTCGCCGTAAATCTGTTATCATCAATGTAGAAGCTGTATTGCAAGCAATAACACATAAAGCAGGATTATAAAGTTTTAACAGATTTGTAAAAATCTTTAAAATGCGCTGTTTCAAAGCATCTTCACTCCAAACACCATAAGGAAACCCCGCATCATCAGCAACATAAATAAACTGGAATTCAGAAATAAGAGCACGCACTTCCTTCACCACTGTTAACCCACCAATACCGCTATCAAAAAAAAGAAGTGGCCGCTCACTCATTGGTGTTTACACCTGTTATGATTTTCTTTTTGCGATTACGTCCCACAGGCGCACCACTACCCCGTGGAAATTGAGGTGAAAAATAATCCAATGAAGATATAACTCCTCGTAGCAGTCGAATTTCAGATTCGCTCAAATTAGCACGTGTAAAAACAGAGCGTATATTGAGGACCATCACCTCTTTGCGTTCTTGCGGTCTAAAATACCCACGAGAATCCAAAGCATTTTCTAATTGCGATAAAAAACCGTGCAGCGTGGCTTTATCTGCGGGTTTCATTTCTGCTACACGAAAAGCTGTATCATTTAAATCATCTAAACCGGATTTCATCCATTCATAAGACATCAACAGAACTGCCTGTGCAATATTTAATGAGGCAAAAGCAGGATTAACCGGAAAAGTAACGATTTCATCAGCAAAGCTAATTTCGTCATTTTTAAGTCCCCACCTTTCTCTGCCAAATAAAATACCTATTTTATGCCCAACACTTTCATGATAACGTAAAATACTTGCTGCTTCTACAGCACTTCTAACAGTCTTAAAGCCACATCTTTTACGTGCTGTTGTGCCCAAAACATAATTTAAATCTGCGATTGCATCATACAATGTATTAAAAACTAACGCATTATCAATAATATGATCTGCTTTACTGGCTGCAGCTCTAGCTTTTTCATTTGGAAATACTTCTCGCGGTTTAACCAGCCGAAGATTAAATAGTCCAAAATTTGCCATTGCTCTTGCCACCATACCAATATTTTCTGGCAATTGCGGCTCAACTAAGACAATAATTGGACCATTCATTATATTTTGACAATTCCTATTTGTCCCAGCCATTCATTTCACCGATCTTCGTAAATCATATCTCTATAGCTAATTTTTTCTGCAACTCAACCTCTCAAATCAATACTCCATGAAATAACCTTTTTAGTAACAAATTGTAGTCAATTTTATCTTCTCAATAGAAATTCATTGATTTATCTAAAAAAGGATTAAATATGAATTCTGAAAGAAAAATGACTCTTGCACTCATAGCAATGCTATTGATTGTTACAACTGTTATTTTTTATGCCAATGTAACCATATCTGATGTGCTTCAACTCATCTGAATATAAGTCTTGAGTTGAATTATAAGATCATGCCCTTTAATAAAGGGAGATGTTCTTTATTCCTGAGCTCTATCCTGCAAAACTGATCCGCCGTTATAAACGCTTTCTTGCTGATGTGAGAAAGAATGATGGGCATATCTTTACCGTTTCAGTTCCTAATACTGGTTCGATGCTTGGATTAACAACTCCCAACTCTAATGTTTGGCTTTCATACAGTAATAACCCTAAGCGAAAATATCCATATCGATTAGAAATTGTCGAAGCAGATAATACTTTGGTTGGCATTAATACAACTTTGCCTAACAAACTTGCATTAGAAGCAATTCAAAATGGCTTATTACCTGAATTAAGCAGATATAAAACTATCTTAAGTGAACAACGCTACGGTACACATTCACGTATTGATTTTCTTCTACACGATGACACCCTTCCAGAATGTTATCTGGAAGTAAAAAACGTTCATTTCATACGTCAAAAGGGATTAGCAGAATTTCCCGATACCATAACAAAACGTGGTGCACGCCATCTTGATGAGCTCATAAAAATTGTGCAACAAGGAAAGCGAGCTGTTATGCTTTACATCATTCAACGAGAAGATTGTTCAGCTTTTACAATTTGTCGTGATCTTGATCCTATTTATGGGTGTAAATTCGATTTAGCTTTAAAATCAGGGGTAGAATTTTATGCGATAAAATGTCACGTAAGTATAAAAGGTATTTTTCCGATTCACCAAGTAAAAATAGAAAATAGCAAAAAAAATGACCCATTATATTGAATATAATAAAGTACCCTTAAAATTTAATGGACAAATTCGTATTTTTGACGACTATGCTTTTTCTGAAATGCGCAAAGTTGGTCGCATTGCAGCAGAATGCCTTGATGCACTCACAGACATCATTAAACCTGGTATCACTACACAAGAAATTGATGATTTCGTCTTTATTTATGGAGCTGAACGTGGTGCTTTACCTGCTGACTTAAATTACCATGGATACAGCCACTCATGCTGTACATCTATCAATCACGTTGTTTGTCATGGCATACCCAATAAAAGGCCTTTGCAAGAAGGTGATATTGTTAATATTGATGTAACATTCATTCTCAATGGTTGGCATGGAGATTCAAGTCGCATGTTTCCTGTTGGAAAAATCAAGCGTGCTGCAGAGCGCTTACTGAAAATAACTCATGAAAGCCTTATGAGGGGAATCGCAGCAGTTAAACCTGGTGCAACTACAGGTGATATTGGTGCAGCCATTCAGCGTTACGCAGAATCTGAAAGATGCTCAATTGTAAAAGATTTTTGTGGTCATGGAATTGGTCAACTTTTCCATGATGCACCAAATATTTTACATTATGGAACCCCAGGGGAAGGTGAAGAACTAAAACAAGGCATGATATTTACAATTGAACCTATGATTAACCTTGGTAAGCCACAAATTAAGATTTTATCTGATGGTTGGACTGCTGTAACACGCGATCGTTCACTTACTGCACAGTATGAACATACAATTGGCGTAACAAGTCAAGGATGCGAAATATTTACTGAATCTCCTAAAGATATTTTTTATGTTCCAAATTCATACGCTTAAATAAATGTAGTAATATTATGGCTAAAAAATCAAGTAAAAATGGAGACATGCAAAGTAATTCCTTTGAGCTAACATCACGTGCTCCGCTTAATTTGATACCACAAACAAAAAATAAAAAGCTTAAAACAAATTCAAAAATAACTAAACATTATGAAGGGCATCGTGAACGCCTGCGTAAACGCTACTTAAAGACGAAAGGTAATGCAATTGAGGATTATGAATATCTTGAACTATTACTTTTTCGTACTCTTCCTCGAATAAACACAAAAATAATAGCCAAAAATTTAATAGAACGTTTCGGCTCGTTAACTGATGTGTTGAATGCTGATATCAATCGACTCCAAGAAGTTCCTGGTTGTGGTCCAGCTACTGCAATAGACCTAAAAATTATCTCAGGTATCGCAGGACGCCTTGCTCGTGCACAATTATCTAAACGTGATATTTTTTCCTCGTGGGATAAAGTATTAGCTTATTGCAAAGCCGTTATGGCGCATGAAACACGGGAACAATTTCGTGTTCTATTTCTTGATAAGAAAAACGGCCTACTTTCTGATGAAGTGCAACAAACTGGCACTATCGATCATACTCCTGTCTATCCTCGTGAAGTTGTTTCTCGAGCTTTAGAATTATCTGCATCAGGGCTTATCTTAGTTCACAACCACCCTTCCGGCGATGCTACACCTTCTGATGCAGACATATCAATGACGTATAGATTAAAAGACATTGCCAATGCACTAGGAATTATTCTTCATGATCATCTCATTATCGCGCGTAACGATTACACAAGCTTTAAAGCACTAAAACTTATATAAAACCAATTGAATGCATAAGAAAATCGTGTTCCAATTACAATTAATTGCGTCACTTTCCTAGATCAATATCTAATATAGCCATTGAGAAGTTATAGGATAATTCATCTTCATCTTCGTCCCGGTAAATAATACCTAAAAATTCATCCCCTATATAAACTTCACAAGAATCATCTTTTCTCGGCCGTGCTTTTACCTGCAATGCTGAATTTTGGAATGTCTTTTTAAAATAACTATCAAGTTTTCTTATTTCATCAGCATTCACCGCACTCTCCTACATTTTAAGATTATCAATTAATTTCTTTTTTGCAGATAAAATACTCCTATGATTCTGCAAAGATGATAAAAATTTTTTATTCTCAATCTTTAATCCTGTTACTTATGTTTTAAACAAGATCATTCTCACAAACTTTATTGAATAACTTTCAATAAAAAGCCTATAATCAATTATTAAATTTTAAAATAAAAAATAAACAACAATCTTTTTTTATTTTTTTTAATTTTAGCACCTTATTCTACAAAGATATTTGGCGCACTTTAAGTATTAATCGCCATAATGCTTATTTACTTCACTTCAAGTAAAGTCACATAAACATTATTTTTTACAAACAATGCTTTACTTACCATAAAACCTTTTGCATGAGCTACAATAATCTTGTTCCAATAGTTATTATTTAAATAAACACCAAAAGAAAATATCCTTGAAAATAAATTTATTCTTTTGTTGTTATTGCTATAAATGATAACCTTGAACTCAAAAAGAAAATAAGTTTAATTAATCTATTGTGAAAAAGATTTTCACTCTGCTATAAGCTGTTTTAAATTTATAACAGTTACAGTTTGTCTATAAAACCTACGATATAAAAATTATTCCATTTATTTCAATATTTTTAAAAAATTAAATTATAATATAATTGGTTAATGTAAGCTTTTACCAATATCTTTCTGCTTCTAAATATAAGCTGCACAATAAAACAGAAATTCTGAATAAGCTTTTTATACTTTAAAAATAATAAAACATTAAATTTTATTTCAGTTTTCTATAAATATAAACGAATTTTATGTAATTGGATAACGAGAAAGAAAATCGATAACACCCTTTTTATAGACCTGATCCCCAACAGCAAGCATATGATCTCGTCCTGGAATTTCTAACGCTTCACCATGCGATAACAAAGCTACTAATGGTTCTGCCTCACCACTGATATCATCTAACGAGCCAACAGCAACAAGTGCAGGTTGTTTGATTTTATGAACATCAGACTCTGTTAATTTTTGTGCGGATGTCATGATACAACTAGCAAGAGCGCGTCTATCACTTCTAGTTTGATCTACAAACTTACGGAACATCAAACCACGCGCATTAGTAATAGTTGAAACATCCTCCGCTAAAAGAGCTTCTGCAACAGATTTCCAGTCACCTCCCCCTGTTACCATACCAATCCCTAAACCTCCAAAAATAACACTATGAACATATGTTGGATACAAAAGCGCCATGAATGCACTGATCCGAGCGCCCATAGAATACCCCATAACATGAGCTTTGGATAATCCTAGATGTTGAAGCAATTTAACCGCATCGCCAGCCATAGCTTGAGGAGTGTAAAATAAAGGATCATAACTTTTAACTGAATCACCATGTCCACGATTATCGAGAGCTATAACCCGATAACCTGCTTCAACAAGGCTACGAAACCACCCTGTTGCATACCAATTAATCCGTGCAGAAGATCCAAAACCATGAATCAATAAAATAGGAACACCTTGACCTTCTTCGCGATAAGCAAATCGTAAACCATCGTGTTCAAAAAAATAAACATCTTTTACCGTCATTCTCTATTACCTTTACATTTCCCACAAATAGCAGGATGAATAACACGCTGCCCTTTTTGTATGTTTTTATCTGCAACTTCACCAGCATTGAGTTCAATAGCGAAAGCTGCCGGCACCTTTGACGAAATAATATCTTCCGAAAATATAAGGGTATTTTCAACAATTGAAACAATAATTCCCTCAGAGTTTAAAAAAATCATATCCAAGGGTAAAGGAGTATTTGCCATCCACATAAACATTTCCTGTGTATTCTCAGATGTATTATTTAACGAATTTTTAAATAACATTGCGTGATTTCGAGGAAAATGAGTGCGATACATCAAGCCAGCATCTGACTGAGCTTGTGAAAAAGCAATTTCAACATTATAAGAAAGTGCGCCTTGTTTTGTATTAATTACTAAGGGGGTTGGATCAACTGGAATCTTTATAGGCTTTTTTGCCATAGTTACTTTTATACCTACACAAAAAAACACCCCCATACAAAAAAAATCAATTGAATGATTTGTTTTCTTTTAGAAAACTTCAAATATCTTACTCCTTATTAATGATTAATTTCATCTTTATCAGAAGATAAAAAACATTAAAATCTTAAACAAAAAATAAAATAAACTATAATATTGAAATTTAATGCGTAGCAAATGGAAGCGCTACATCAGGGTAAATTTCTGCTGTCATCAGGCCTTTTTCCCCTTTACCAAAACGCACAATAACAATTTGACCAGAACGAAGTTCTGCTAAACCAAAACGGCGCAATGTTTCTATATGAATAAAAATATCTTCTGTTCCTTGCCCTCGGCTAAGAAAACCAAAACCTTTATCACGATTAAACCACTTAACAACTGCACGCTCTAACCCACTTTCAGGTGTAACTACAATATGTGTACGTACCGGAATTTCTGATGGATGAACAGCAGATGATAAATCAATAGATTTGACCTGGACACATTTTAATCCCCGCTCAGTTTTTTTTACAACGCAAATAATTTTAGCACCTTCCAAAGCTGTTTGAAACCCATCTCGTCGCATCACAGTAACATGTAATAATATATCAGGAAGCCCACACAAATCAGGCACTATAAACCCATACCCCTTACTGCCATCAAACCATTTAATGACACCACTAATTTCAGTAATTTCACCACAAACATCGAAATTATCTTCAGATAGGGAATAATTTTTTAAGGTATCCTTATTCGTCATAATCAAACATGATTCCTGTAGGTTTAAATTCTACAAATTGATTCTTATCATGTTTAGTAAACATTGCTATTGTATCAACAAGCAAGCCCAAAGATAAGATTTCCCCTACATTGTAGTAACACCTAAAACTTGGCAAATTAATCCACAATATAAATACTTCTCTGAAACGTTTCATCGTATATTTCACACAGTTAATAAAGAACCTTCATATATGATTAATTTTTATTAATGTGTAACTTGCATGATAATAAAGTTCAAGATAAAGTGTAAAGTTATAATTACAAATAAGGGGAGCACACAATGCAATTGAAGAAATTCTTTACTATAATAGCTACAATGATGATGCTCATAGCAAATGCTTATGCTAATGCTCCTATTAAAATTGGTGTTTACCTTCCATTAACAGGACAAAATGCATTTGGAGGTCAACTTGAACTGGAAGGTATACAGTTAGCACACAAAAAAATACCCGAGATACTGGGACGTAAAGTTGAGCTTATTATTATTGATAATAAATCCGATAAAGTAGAAGCAGCTAATGCTGTTATGCGTTTAACTGCAAATGACAACGTTAACGGTATTATTGGAACTTATGGCTCTTCATTAGCATTAGCTGGTGGAGAAGTGTCTGAAAAAGCAAAAACTCCTGTTATCGTGACTTCAGCAACAAATCCACTTATTACGCATGGTAAAAAATACTCTTTTCGCGCATGCTTCATTGATCCTTATCAAGGTGCAGGTGCTGCAACTTATGCAATTCAGAATTTACAAGCAAAAAAAGCAGCTATATTAAAAGATATATCAAGCGATTACGCAATTGGGCTTGCAAATTATTTTAATCGTTCATTCAAAAAATTAGGTGGTGAAGTTATTTTAAATTTAAACTACAACTCTGGAGATCAAGATTTTTCAGCTGCTCTCACAAAAATTATAGCACAAAAACCTGACGTTTTATTTATCCCATCCTATTTTTCTGAAGGTTCCATTATTATGAAACAAGCACGTGAATTAGGTGCACAATTTCGCATTATGGGGGGTGATGCTATGGACAACCCAGAAACTATTGCAATTGCAGGACAAGCTGCAGAAAATTTTTTACATACAACACTTCCTTACGATAAAAACATGCCAAATATGTCAAAAGCTGCACAAGAATTTACAAATGAATGGAATACAGCTTACCCTCATAAAGAGCCAAATATCAATTCAGTTTTAGGATACACAGCTTACATAATGTTTATGAAAGCTATTGAAAATGCTGCAAGCGCTGATCGCGAAGCAATCACTATAGAATTAAGTAAATTGAAAGATTTACAAACACCTTTTGGTAATATGTCTATGGATGAAAATCACAATCCTCAAATCCCTATCGGTGTTATTGAAATAAAAAGCGGAAAACGTATCTATTTAAACGAAATAAAGCCTGCCATCTAATAATTTTAGAATATTGATTTTTTAAGATTGAAAATCATTCTTTCAACTAGGTTATTGAGAAATCTTATGTTTTACCCTATATGAGCTAACAAATGCAGAAAGACAAAAGATGAATATTGAAATGTTCATTCAGCATTTTTTTAATGCGCTAGCATTGGGATCGCTTTACGGGCTTATCGCGATTGGTTATACCATGGTTTATGGTATCCTGAGATTAATTAATTTTGCTCACGGCGATATTTTTATGTTAGGTGCATATTTTGTTTTCTTTTCTACAATTAGCTTTATGCCTGCGTGGGTTGCTATTCTACTTATATTATTAGCTCTTCTCATTTATTATTCAGTATTTATAGGGTTTAAAAAACGACCTAAAATTTATTGGATTGCAATTCTTTTTATCCTTATTTCAGGGCTTATTTATTATTTAAAAATTGCTCCACAAAATTTTACACCAATTTGGATTTTAGCTATTTGTTTTTCAATTTTTATTACAAGTGCATTAGGTATTGCTGTTGATCAATGTGCCTATAAGCCTCTGCGTAATGCACCACGAATTTCGGTGCTCATCAGTGCAATTGGTATTTCTTTTTTTATTGAAAATCTCGCAACTGTACTTTTTAGCGGTGTTCCCAAGGGTGTGAAACAACCAGATTTTCTTGTCACACCAATCCAATGGCATTTAGGACAAGGATCAGATGCAATTATTCGAATTAGCCCCATGTCCTTCATTGTTCCTGTTGTTTCCTTTATTCTCGTTATTCTTTTGCTATGGATTATTCATAAAACAAAACCGGGTCTTGCTATGCGTGCAATTTCGCACGATATTGAGACTGCTCGTTTCATGGGTGTTTCTGTTAATAAAATTATCGCATTTACATTTGCTATAGGTTCAGCGTTAGGTGCTGTAGCAGGAATCATGTGGGCTTTACGTTATCCTCAAATTCAACCATATATGGGTATACTTCCTGGATTAAAAGCATTTATTGCTACCGTTATTGGAGGTATTGGCTCAATTCTAGGAGCAATGCTCGGAGGGTTGTTATTAGGTTTTCTTGAAATTATGATTATCGCCTTTTTTCCAGCTTTATCTGGATATCGAGACGCCTTCGCCTTTATTTTATTAATTGTTATTCTACTGGTAATGCCAACTGGTTTAATGGGCAAAAAAAGTCAAGAGAAAATCTAATGGCAAAATTAACTATGTTTTTCCTATCATTTACTAGTATTGTAGTTTTTATCGGTTTTTTATTTTATGCCGATACTCATTTTAATGACTATACACTGCGTATTATCAATCTTATTGCTATAAACGCCATATTGGCAATCTCGCTTAATTTGACTTACGGATTTACAGGTATGTTCTCTCTTGGACATGCTGGTTTTATGGCTATTGGTGCCTATGTATGTGCAATCCTACTTCTCTCTCCTGAACAAAAAGAAATGATGTGGATTTTAGAACCGATAGCTGAACCATTACAAAACTTGCAATTACCTTTTTTCATTGCTGTCGTTACAAGTGGTTTATGTGCTGCAGTTGTAGGCTTATTGGTCGCTTTGCCTATATTACGCCTTGGTGGTGACTATCTTGGGATTGCAACATTAGGCTTTGCAGAAATCATTCGTGTTATTATTACCAATGCTACACCTTTAACAAATGGCTCACTGGGAATTAAGGGAATACCTCAAAATGCTACATTGTGGTGGAATTATGGTTGGTTAGCATTTACAATTATTTTTATAACTCTTTTATTACAAAGTAATATTGGTAATATATTACGCGCTATTCGTGACGATGAAATTGCCTCAAAAACAATGGGTATTAACACCTTTTTCTACCGTAATTTCTCTTTCACTGTTGGTGCATTTTTTGCTGGTATTGGAGGTGCATTAACAGCTGCTCTCATTTCAACCATCGATCCTAAAATGTTCAACTTTCTTCTAACCTTTAATATTTTAATGATTGTTGTTGCTGGTGGTCTTGGTTCTATTACAGGAAGTATTGTTGGTAGCATTATCATTACAGTAATGCTTGAATCACTTCGTATTATCGAATCTCCATTAAATTTAAGTTTTATATATGTTCCAGGAATACCAGGACTACGTATGGTTGTTTTTTCACTTTTATTGTTAATAATCATCTTATTCTGGAGAAAAGGATTACTAGGCCAATGTGAATTTTCATGGAATTGGATTTATTCCCTTTTAACAAGGAGGACACTCTCTAGTAGTGAGAAAAAGTCATGAGCGACATGATCCTTTCACTTAATGATGTTACAATGCGTTTTGGCGGATTAATCGCTGTTAACAATATCAATATGGCTATCAAACGGGGAACAATTACTGGATTAATTGGCCCGAATGGTGCTGGAAAAACCACTGTTTTTAATATAATTTCTGGTTTTTACACACCCATAAATGGAAAAATTTTTCTAGATAAGAAAAATATTTGTGGTCTCCCACCTTATATTATCTGTAAACGCCATATTGCGCGAACATTTCAAAACATTCGTCTTTTTTCAGGATTAACAGTATTGCAAAATGTTATGGTTGGTGCCCACATTCGGCAAAAATACCCATGGTTTGCTTCCGCTCTTTTATTACCAAGTGCAATTAAAGAAAAAAATAAGCTTTACAAAGAGTCGATCGAGATTCTTGAACGACTTCAGCTTGCTCATCTCGCCAACCAACCAGCAACCACTTTGGCTTATGGTGCACAACGGCGTTTAGAAATTGCTCGAGCTTTAGCAACAAAACCTAAATTACTTCTTCTTGATGAACCTGCTGCTGGAATGAATCCTCAAGAAAGTGAAGAACTTAGAAAATTCATAGAAAAAGTAAGAAAAGAATTTGACCTTACAATTCTGCTTATTGAACATGATATGAAAGTTGTCATGGGGCTTTGCCAAGATATTTGGGTGTTAGAATATGGCAGTTGCATCGCCAATGGGACACCAGATGAAATTCGTCATAATCCTAAAGTTATTAAAGCTTATCTTGGGGAAGATATGTATGAACATTCTTGAAATAAAAAATCTTCATGTTCATTACGGTGCTATTAAAGCTGTTCAAGATATTTCTATGTCCATAAAAAAAGGGAGTATAGTAACTTTAATTGGTGCCAATGGAGCAGGAAAAAGTAGTACTGTACGTTCTATTGCAGGACTTAACCGGTCTATTTACGGAGATATTATATATAAAGGTGAATCTATTATAGAAAAACAGCCAGAAGAAATTTTACAATTGGGCATTGCATTAAGTCCCGAAGGACGACGTATTATGCCTCATTTGACCGTTTTAGAAAATCTCCAGCTAGGTGCTTATATTCGTAATGACAAAGTCGGTATTGCTCATGATATTGAATGGATATTTGACTTATTTCCGCGGTTACGTGAAAGATCCAAGCAATTGGGCGGTACAATGTCAGGTGGTGAACAACAAATGCTGGCCGTAGGACGTGCACTTATAAGCAATCCTGACATGGTAATATTGGATGAACCGTCTCTTGGTTTAGCACCACTTCTTGTACAAGAAATTTTCTCGATTATCCGCAAAATTAATAAAATGGGAAAAACTGTTCTTCTTATTGAACAAAATGCATTTGCAGCTCTTTCTGTTGCCGATTATGCTTATATTTTGGAAGTAGGAAAAATTTTATTTCATGGTAAAAGCCAAACTATGCTTTCTGATCCACGTGTAAAAGAAGCATATCTTGGTGGCTGAAAAATTATAGTACGAAACTATAGTCCATTCCAAAAGGCTCTTTCTCTGTATCTTAAGGAGGGAATGTTTTTATTGTTTCATAAAAAACGTGAACTTTTAATTTTTTATGGCCACCATTTTTCAACATTTAACGTTCCCGCCGCTTGCTCTATAATGTAGGCTATCTGAAAAACTATTTCCTCAGCAAAAGGCTTACCAATCAATTGCAATCCTAGCGGTAAGCCATTTAATGATAAACCTGCGGGAATAGAAATACCTGGTAACCCTGCCATATTAACTGATACAGTACAGATATCGTTTAAATACATTGCTATTGTATCATTCTTTATTTTCTCATCAGCAATACCAAAGGCTGATGCCGGTGTTGTAGGCGTTAGAATAGCATCAATACCAGCAGCAAAACATTGATCAAAATCACGTTTAATTAATGTTCGCACCTTTTGAGCTCTAAGATAATAAGCATCATAATAACCTGCAGAAAGAACATAAGTACCAATCAAAACACGCCGTTTGACTTCATCACCAAAGCCAGATGAGCGCGTATTTTCATACATTTCAATAACATCTTTCCCTGGTATACGAAGCCCAAAACGGACACCATCATAGCGTGCTAAATTAGAAGACGCTTCTGCAGGAGCCACAACATAATAAGCGGGCAAAGCATATTTTGTATGAGGCAATGAAATATCAATAATTTGAGCTCCTGCTTCCTTTAGCCAGTCCATTCCTTTTTGCCAAAGGTCCATAATTTCAGCAGACATTCCTTCAATATAGTATTCTTTTGGAATACCAATTTTCATTCCCTTGATTGATCGACCTATATAATTTTCATAATCAGGTACTGGTACATTAATCGAAGTTGAATCCTTATCATCAAAGGAAGCCATTGATTTAAGCATAATGGCGCAATCACGCACATCTCGCCCGATAGGCCCTGCTTGATCGAGCGATGAAGCATAAGCTATAGTCCCCCACCGCGAACATCGCCCATAAGTCGGCTTTATCCCCACAGTACCAGTAAAGGCTGCTGGCTGGCGTATCGATCCACCAGTATCGGTTGCTGTTGCTCCTGCACAAAGTCGTGCTGCAACAGCAGCTGCAGAACCACCTGAAGAACCACCTGGGACAAGTTTTTCATCTGATCCTTTTTTCCGCCATGGATTAATAACTGGCCCATAATGTGATGTTTCATTAGATGACCCCATCGCAAACTCATCCATATTAAGTTTGCCTAACATAACCGCTCCATCTTTCCACAAATTAGCCGTTACTGTTGATTCATATTTAGGTTTAAAACCATCAAGAATATATGAACAAGCTTGAGTATGGACATCTTGTGTGGCAAAAAGATCCTTAATTCCTAGTGGAATTCCCTCTAAAATACCAGCTTGTCTTTTCGCAAAACGATTATCTGATTCAGCAGCCATTTTTGTTGCCTGTTCTGCTGTTACCGCTACATAAACATTTAGAGTTGGATTAGCTAATTCGATCGCTTTTAAATAAGCTTCTGTTAATTCAGTTGCTTTTAGATCTCCCTTTGTTAAAACATCACGAGCCTGTGCAATCGTTAGGGTTGTTAAATCAGTCATATTGATTCTCAAATTTTAAAATATTAAAAAATTACTCGACGACCTTCGAAACAAGAAAGAAATTTTCTTCTGTTACAGGTGCATTTGCCACAATTTCTGCAGCTTTATTACCATCTGTGATACTATCTTCACGCACTCGCAAAGCCATAGGCATTATTGATGTTAATGGTTCAACTCCATTAATATCAACTTCATTAAGTTGTTCTACAAACTCTAAAATGGCATTAAATTCCTTTGTCATGCGTTCTATTTCATCATCATGGATAGCAATACGTGCTAAACGTGCCACCCTTTTGACTGTCTTATTATCAACAGACATATTATGATGCCTTTCTGCTCAAATTTGATTGCGACATTACTCTTTTCATGTTTTGGCTATACAAGTTCGCTTCTATAAGCGCAAGAATATTGATATCTGTATCAAAACTTCATTATAAATATTAACCTAAAATATTAAGAAACTCTGAGCATAAAACACATGGCTGTCATTAACATACATGAAATTACTACACATCTTTTACCCAAACAAACAGTAGTAGGTTTGGATTTGGGTGCAAAAACTATCGGAATTGCTATTTCTGATATCAGTTTAACTCTTTCACATCCACGCCCTATCATTCAACGGAAAAAATTTACATTAGATGCCCTTACACTTGTCCAAACCTTTAATAAAGAAAATGTAGGGGTTGCTGTTATTGGTTTACCTGTTAACATGGATGGAAGTAACGGCTCTCGTGTTCAAGCAACCCGAACTTTTGTTAGTAATATGGGAACATATACAAAAATTCCATTTGTTTTTTGGGACGAACGATTGTCAACAATTGCTGCACAACGCTCCCTTTTAGAAATGGATGTATCGCGCGCCAAAAGAGCAGCCCGCATTGATTCTGCAGCTGCTGCTTTTATATTACAAGGCGTTCTTGATAGAATTCAGAACCTAAATCACACAGAAGGATAAAGGATCTCCAATAATTGTCCGGGATTATATCGTGCAATCATCATACCATAGGATAATCTCCATTGTCCTCCAAGGCGGCTTTCCATATAAGCGTTTATAATATATTCCATTTCCTTATAACGTAATGCTGCAGTTGCAGCAGCATATGCCACTTGCTCAACAAAAAAACGGCCTGCTCCTTCATTTGTTGAAGCCATATGGATAGCAGACTTGATAATTTCAACTGCTCGTGGACCTGCTGGTCCAATATCAGTTGCAATTTTTTCTAACAGTTGCTGAAATAATCCTGGTGCTTTATTAGCTATAAGGATTGCGTCCTTTACCAATTGATTAGAATCGTTATTTCTAACTACCCGAGCAGATCCATCATGTAACATTTGTGATAACGGATTACCTTCCACAAAACTTTCTAAACCAAGCTGTGCAATAATTTCACTAACAATAGGAACAACCAATTGATTTACATGACAAGCAATAATAGGTGTCATGATGCGTGCAAAAGCTGCTTCAGAACGACTATTTGTAGCATTATCAAACGCCTGCGCTAAACGTAAAACCAATGCTTGTGAAGCAGCAATATCAAGTGCAATATCAGCAAAAATACGCTCTGTTAGTGGTGGTAAAGGTTGGTTTGGCATTTTTTGCCGAAAAAAATCCACACCAAATTGAAGTGCTGCACGCAGAACACCTGTTGATACCACAGACTGATCGAAGCGCATCATAGTTTCTATATCTTTAATTATTTTAGCCCCCTCCCCAATATTTCCTAAAAGCCAACCATAACTACCCTGGAAATGGACAATTCCCTCTGGGACTGAACATTCTCCAGAACGTTGTAATAAATAATCAACCGAGATATTATTTAGTACACCATTTTCTTGCATGCGTGGAACTAAAAAGCAGCTTAAATAACCATCTATTTCCGCACTGACAAGATATCCATCAACCATCGGATTAATAACATTGGTTTTTACACTATTTAAATGATACAGATCACGCCCCATCTTCTCATCAAAAGAAACTTTCTGAGCAATTGGAAAACTAGAAAGATACTTTTCACTTTTTGCAACATTATCAAAAGCACAAGTAAGAGAAGCACTTTTTTTATCATTAATAGGCTTGAGAGATAAATCATATTGACGTGACAAGAGTACATTTCGCCATCTTTTAAATAACTCAACATCACCAATTAATACCGCAATAGCTGCACTTGTTATCATAACCTCATTCAAATGTCCGGTTTCCAAACCAGCAGATAAAGCCAAACGAATAGCACGTGCCTGATAACGTATTCCATTTTCCGAAGTTATATTTTCCCATAGTGAAGTACTTAACCCCACTTGTCTAGAATATCTTTGAAGGGTATGATAAGTGGGGTGGATTTCTAACTGTTCTGTCAATTGGCTCCATTCGTTATTAGAGCGTAATATTGGTCGATAGTGATTTGCTAAACGGGAAAGATCTCGTGCTTCATGGCTAGCCACAAATGCTCCTATTTCTTCAAAACTTGCTAATAAAGATGTAGGCAAATTAGATGCAATACGAAACATAAGTGTATCACTAAGAAACGCATTCTTTCGGTGGCCATTCTGCATAAACAGAGCACTCATAGTATATTCCTTATTCGAATCATTGATATCATAGACTATTTATCTTTTTACAGTTAAAAACATTTATTACATTCAAACAAATACTTATTTAAATTCTTTAGAGATCCCTAGAAAAGAATGCTATGACTCAAAATACTCTTTTTCCGATTTTCCCCTACCGTCATCTTTTAGGTATTAAAGGTTTAAATGTACAAGACCTTATCACACTGCTTGATCGTGCAGATGCAAATATTACTTTTTCCAAGACAATTGATAAAAAAAAATCCACACTGTATGGGCGTACCCAAATTAATCTTTTCTTTGAAACCTCCACGCGAACACAATCCTCATTCGAACTAGCTGGTAAGCGATTAGGAGCAAACGTGATGAATATGGCTATCAATAATTCATCCGTCAAAAAAGGAGAAACATTGATTGATACGGCAATAACTCTTAATGCAATGAATCCGGATATTCTTATCATTCGCCATAATTGCGCCGGAGCAGCTGCTCTTTTAGCACAAAAAGTTGATTGTTGTGTCATTAATGCAGGCGATGGTGCACATGAACACCCAACACAAGCTTTATTAGATGCTCTGACTATTCGAAGAATAAAAGGACGTATTGAAGGATTAACTGTTGCAATTTGTGGAGATATTTTGCATTCACGTGTCGCGCGTTCCAATATTATTAGCCTTAACGCTTTAGGAGCACATGTTCGTGTTGTTGCTCCTTCAACACTTCTGCCAACTGGAATAGCAGATATGAGCGTTGAAGTTTTTAACACAATGAAAGAAGGTCTTAAAGGTGCTGATGTTATCATGATGTTACGCTTACAACGCGAACGTATGGTAGGTGCTTTTATTCCTTCCGTTCGTGAATATTTTCATCATTTTGGTTTACATAAAGAAAATTTGGCTTATGCAAAAAATGATTGCATCGTCATGCATCCTGGCCCAATAAACCGTGGTGTAGAAATTGCTTCTGACATAGCAGATGGAGCACAAAGTGTGATCCACACACAAGTAAAAATGGGAATCGCCGTGCGCATGGCCGTTATGGAAGCACTGCTTGATTCGCGTCATAATTGGAGTGGAGAAAAGAAATGACAAAATCGATGGTTTTTCAAAACGCTCGTATTGTTGATCCTTCACGTACAATCGATGAAATTGGTACAGTTATTATTGAAAACGGACTGATCATAGCAGCTGGAAAAGAAGCTCTGAATCAAGGAATACCCGAAGGCGCAGAAATTATTGATGCGCAAAATAAAGCGATTCTACCTGGACTTGTTGATGCACGAGTTTTTGTTGGTGAACCAGGAGCTGAGCACCGTGAAACAATCGCTTCAGCTAGCCAATCTGCAGCAGCAGGAGGTATTACTTCCTTTCTCATGATGCCAGATACACAACCAGTTATTGATAATGTAGCGCTTGTTGAATTTATTACGCGCACAGCACATGAGATGTCATTAGTCAATATTTACCCTGTTGCTGCTATCACCCAAGGGTTAGGTGGACAAGAAATTGCTGAATTCGGTTTATTAAAAAATGCAGGTGCTGTTGCCTTTAGTGAGGGGAAAAAAACTCTTCAAAATTCATCTGTTATGCGACGCGCAATGACTTATGCTCGTGATTTTGATGTCACTCTGATTCATGAAACACAAGACAAAGATCTCACAGGTCAAGGTGTTATGAACGAAGGTCTACTAGCAAGTTGGCTTGGTCTTTGTGGAATTCCGCGTGAAGCAGAAGTCATTCCATTGGAAAGAGATTTACGACTGGCTGCATTAACACAAGCACGCTATCATGCTGCACAAATATCGACAGCTATGTCTGCCGATGCTATTCGTTTAGCAAAACAGAATAATACAAAAATTTCAGCCGGTGTATCTATTAATCATTTATCCCTTAATGAAAATGATATTGGCGAATATCGTACCTTTTTCCGCTTAATGCCTCCACTGCGTGCAGAAGAAGATCGTATAGCAATGATTGAAGCAATAAAAGATGGAACAGTCGATGTTATTGTCTCTTCCCATGACCCTCAAGATGTTGATACAAAACGCTTACCATTCCAAGACGCTCAAGCAGGTGCTATTGGCATGGAAACTCTCTTAAGTGTGGCTTTACTCCTCTATCATAATGAAATGATATCTCTTTTAAGACTGACTGAACTCTTATCAACAGCACCTGCAAAGCTCTTTGGTCTTAATGCTGGAACACTCGTAAAAGGCGCTAATGCAGATCTTATTTTAGTTGATCTTGATGAACCATGGATACTGTCTTCAGATATGCTTCATTCACGTTCAAAAAACACACCATTTGAGAACACACACTTTCAGGGACGTGTTATCCAAACATTTGTCAAGGGCCAATCAGTGTTTAAGCTTAAACAACAAAACTGAATGAGATTCTCAATGAGTGAAATAGAAGCGTTTTTTCAAGTTCATATAGGATTTATTTTCCTGATATCTTATTTCATCGGTTCTATCCCATTTGGGCTACTTTTCACAAAACTTGCTAAATTTGGCGATATAAGGACAATCGGCTCTGGAAATATTGGAGCAACAAATGTTTTACGTACAGGAAATAAAACAATTGCAGCTCTTACTTTTCTTTGTGATATGCTAAAGGGAACTTTTGTTATTTTAATTGCAAAAATTCTAATTTATCGAATAGAAGACACTATTCTAGCAGTGCACAACATTATTATTATTCTAGCTGGTTTTTTTGCCTTCTTAGGGCATCTTTTTCCCATATGGCTCAAATTTAAAGGTGGTAAAGGTGTTGCTATTTATCTAGGTGTATCTTTAGGATTTTTTTGGCCAGCAGCAGTTATTTTTATCATCATCTGGATAGGAATTTTTCTATTTACACGTTATTCTTCATTATCTGGACTTATTGCTGTTATTATTGTTCCAATTTTTGTTTATTTTTTCTCTCCTTACTTCTATGCTCATTGCATAATAGTAATGATGAGCATACTTGTTATTATAAAACATCATACGAATATCGGTAGATTATTAGTTGGGAAAGAAAGTAAGATTGGTACTAAAAACAGAAATAAATAAGGGGATTCCGCTTACTGATCATCAACGTTTAAACTGGTTGCGATTATTACGTAGTGAAAATATTGGGCCAGTTACTTTTCGTAATTTAATTGATCATTATAAAACAGCGGAAAATGCTTTAGCTGTACTTCCTGAGCTTAGTAGAAAAAGTGATCGTTGCGCACCTATTCGGATAGCAACATTAGAAGATGCTGAAAAAGAAATCCAAAAAGCTGAAAAATTGGGTATTCGTTTTGTTGGTGTAGGAGAACCTGATTATCCACCATACCTTAAAGTAACAGAAGCATCCCCACCGCTTATTACTATAAAAGGAAATGCTTCAGCTTTTCATAAACCCTCTGTTGGGATTATTGGTTCTCGAAATGCTTCAGCAGCAGGTAAGAAGCTAACTGCTCAATTTTCTCATTTTCTTGGTAACGCTGGTTTTACAACCATTTCTGGATTTGCACGTGGAGTTGATAGTATTGCTCACCAAACAAGTTTGAAAACAGGTACCGTCGCAGTTATGGCTGGCGGAATTGATCATATCTATCCTCCTGAAAATAAAAAACTTTATGATGATATTATCACTAATGGTGGAGCAATTATTAGTGAAATGCCCGTTGGTTGGAAACCACGTGCTACCGATTTTCCAAGAAGAAATCGTATTATTGCAGGTTTATCGCTTGGCCTCTTAGTAACAGAAGCAGCTATGCGGTCAGGATCTTTAATTACAGCTCGTCAAGCTGCTGAAATAGGACGATTAATTTTTGCCATTCCCGGTTCTCCACTTGATCCGAGATCAGTTGGTACGAATAATCTCATTAAAGAAGGTGCTTTGCTGGTTACACACCCTTCTGATATTGTAGAAACACTTACACCATTAGTCTCAAATAGTGTAAGTTCTCAGCTTGATCTTTTTGAAAAAGAATATCCAATTCAATTTCAACAGGAACGTTTTAGTTTACCTAATACAGAAACTGACAAATCCGCTTCTACTAGAAATGATGCAGAACGCCTAGCTGTTCTTTCAGCTCTTTCAACAACTCCAATTGATTTAGATACATTAAGTAGTCATTCAGATATTCCTTTACAAAACCTTTACCTTTTATTGGTTGAACTTGAACTTACTGGGAAGCTTATTCGACACTCTGATGGTTGCGTGTCATTGTCGGTGTTGAATCTTCCCCAAGCCCCTCAGAGCTATTAATAATACTTTGCCCCTCTTTGGCTACCATATCCAAGAGTAATGCTAAAAGTGGACTATGAGCTTGACGCGCCATTTGACTCATTTGTTTTGACATATCCGTGATATAATGGATAATTTTTAAACGATTCATAAGCATATTTTTTTTATCCTTGAGCATTCTCCCCATCTCTCAATAGATGTTATCTTAATATTTTACCGCATACTTTTTATATTAGCCACGGAAAACAAGTTGTGTTGTCTCTTATAAAGAGTATTTTAAATAATAACAATCAAAAGTTGTATAATATAGTTTTTTTTATGTGTTCTTGACTAATTGCCATTAGCTATTCATTTGAAAGGAGTTTATAGAGAGAATTTTTTATTTTAACATTCGGATAAAATCATGGATATCGTTATCGTCGAATCTCCAGCTAAAGCACAGACAATCAATAAATATCTTGGACCTCAATATAAAGTAGTTGCATCATTTGGGCATGTGCGTGACTTGTCTGCAAAAGACGGCTCTGTTCTACCTGATCAAGATTTTGCCATGAAATGGGATATCGATACTGCTTCTGCAAAACGTTTAAACGAAATAGCAAAAGCAGTTAAAGAAGCTGATAGCCTTATTTTGGCAACCGACCCCGACCGTGAAGGAGAAGCCATTTCATGGCACATCCTTGATGTTCTTAATCAAAAAAAAGTTTTAAAGGATAAACCTGTTAAACGGGTTGTTTTCAATGCAATCACAAAAAAATCTGTACTTGATGCTATGAATAATCCGCGTGATATTGATATATCGCTCGTCGATGCTTATCTTGCGCGCCGTGCTCTTGATTATCTCGTTGGTTTTACACTTTCACCTGTTTTATGGCGTAAACTACCAGGTTCACGTTCAGCTGGTCGCGTTCAATCGGTTGCTTTACGTATTATTTGTGATCGCGAATCAGAAATAGAACATTTCATTAAAGAAGATTATTGGTCGATCACAACATCATTAAAAACGATTCGAGATGATAATTTTTACGCGCGACTGGTAGCATTTAACCAAGAAAAGCTCGGAAAACTTGATATTAAATCCTTAGAACAAGCAGAAAAAATCCGCTCCATGTTGGAGGAGGCAGAATATCGCATCTTAAATGTTGAAGCAAAGCCTATAAAAAGAAATCCTTCTCCACCATTTACAACATCCACATTACAGCAAGCTGCCTCTTCAAAATTAGGTTTTTCCCCCTCTCGTACTATGCGAATTGCCCAAAAACTTTATGAAGGTGTTGAAATTAATGGTGAAACGTCAGGTCTTATCACTTATATGCGTACAGATGGCGTGCAAATGGCAACAGAAGCCATTGATTCAGCGCGAAAAGTGATCAGAGCGTCCTTTGGCAGTGACTATGTTCCTGAAAAACCACGTTTTTATTCAACAAAAGCAAAAAATGCACAAGAAGCACATGAAGCTATTCGCCCAACAGACTTTCAACGCAACCCCAATCAAGTACGCAATTTTCTTGATAGTGATCAAGCAAAATTATACGAATTGATATGGAAGCGCGCTATTGCAAGCCAAATGTGTTCTGCTGAAATTGAACGTACAACAGTCGAAATTCAAGCGATTCAAGGAGAAAATAACGCAAATTTGCGTGCAACAGGGTCTGTTATTCGCTTTGATGGTTTTATTTCTGCCTACACTGACCAACGAGATGAAGAAAATGGTGAAGATGACGAATCAACGCGTCTACCCCATATCAACGCTGGTGAAGCACTAACAAAAGAAAAAGTTGAGATAACTCAACACACTACAGAACCTCCTCCCCGTTATTCTGAAGCTTCATTAATCAAAAAACTTGAAGAATTAGGCATCGGTCGCCCTTCAACTTATGCTTCTATATTAGCGATACTTTCTGACCGTGGCTATACTGTAACTGATAAACGAAAACTCATTCCTGATGCTAAAGGACGTATTGTCACAGCTTTTCTTGAAAGTTTCTTTAATCGTTATGTAGAATATGACTTTACAGCAAACCTTGAAGAAAAACTCGATCTCATATCGGATGGAAAACTAGCTTGGAAAGATGTTTTACATGACTTTTGGAATGAATTTAATGCATCTGTTACCGATATCCAGAAATTGCGTATAACGCATGTCCTTGATGTCTTAAATGTAATATTAGCACCTCTTGCTTTTCCTAAGCGTGAAGATGGAGGTGATGTTCGATCCTGCCCTTTGTGTACAAATGGCCAGTTATCGCTAAAATTGGGACGTTATGGTGCATTTGTTGGCTGTTCCAATTATCCTGAGTGCAAATATACGCACCAACTGGGTATAGATACAGGAGAAGAAAGTGAAGCTGTACGTAGTGATGAGCCCCTTGTACTTGGCGTTGATTCTGAAACGGGAAAAGATATCTTTCTTTGCACTGGCCGCTTTGGTTCATATATTCAACTTGGTCAGGATAAAGGAGCTAAACGTATAGGACTACCAAAAGAATGGGCAAGAAAAAATATTGACCTTAATCAAGCCCTATCTTTGCTATCTCTTCCACGTGAAATTGGGATTCATCCTGAAACGGGAAAAATAATCACAGCCACAATTGGGCGATATGGCCCCTATCTTGCTCATGACAGAAAATCTGCAAATCTTTCTGATATCAATGAAGTTTTTGAGATTGGTATCAATCGTGCTGTTACACTGCTAGCTGAAAAACAAGACAATAAAACAAAACGGGGTCGAACAGTACCTGAAGCACTAATCATATTAGGTGAGCATCCAGAGGGTGGAACTGTCACTGTGCGAGATGGACGTTATGGTTTGTATGTAAATTGGGGAAAAACCAATGCAACATTACCAAAAGATAAAGATCCAGCTGATGTAACACTGTCAGAAGCATTAGACCTTCTCTTAGCTAAAGCATCCACCCCTAAAAAAAGACAAAGAGTGAATAAGAAAAAATAGTTACATAGAAAAAGATAGCATTGAAAAAACTTCTCTAAGATAAAAGAGGCATAAATTTTGGTTAAAGGTCAGAAAAAAACAAAATATCTTCAGTCTTCTTATACTGAACGACTGCCTAATAAAGCAGAAATTTTGTCCTTTATTACTAATAACCCTAACCTATTAAATAAACGCGAAATCACCAGGGCTTTTAATTTAAAAGGCAATTCTCGCCGTTGGTTGAAAGATACGCTTGATCACTTAAAGGATCATAGCTTTATATCAAAAAAACATAAGAAAATAAAAACTCAAGAGGGATTACCGCCTGTTGCTTTAGTTAAAATATGTGCATTAGATAATGATGGCGGTTTTATTGCACAGCCTCTTGAATGGAAAGGTGATTTAACGCCAAATATTGAAATACCTCCTCGCTATATAAAAGGAGTTAGCATTAGTCTTGGAGATCATCTTCTTGTAAAAATTTTTCGAAATAAAACCCCTCAAAGTTTCTCTTATACAGGGCGTATTATCCGTAAAATTGATAAGCAAGAAAGAACTATGCTTGGCATAGTAAAAAAATTAGAAAATAACCAATGGCAGCTTTGTTCCATAGATCGCAAAACTAATGACCTAATTATTGAAACACCTTTAGATATTGATATAAAATCGGGTGATCTCGTTGAAGCTGAAATTAAAAAAAATAAGGTTTACAGGTCAAAAAGTGCAAAAATAAAAAATGTTTTGGGATTTATTGATAGCGAAAAAGCACTTTCAATGATTGCGCTTATTTCAAAAGGAATTCCTTATGTTTTTCCTGAAGAGGTTTTGAAGCAAGCTAAAAATGCAAAACCTATTGTCGGCACAACAAATCGTGAAGATTGGCGACAGTTACCGTTTGTTACAATTGATCCACCGGATGCAAAAGACCATGACGATGCCGTTTATGCAGTAAAAGATGAAGACCCTGCAAATAACGATGGTTGGATTATCATTGTAGCAATCGCAGATGTCTCTTATTATGTAAAAACAGGCAGCGCTTTAGACAAAGAAGCATTGAAAAGAGGAAATTCCGTTTATTTTCCTGATCGCGTTGTGCCAATGATTCCTGAATATATTTCTAATAATTTATGTTCTCTTCTTGAAGGAAAAGACAGACCCGCTTTAGCTGTTCGTATGATTTTTGATGCAAATGGCAACAAACGCAAACATAGTTTTCACCGTATTATTATGCGTACGGTAGCTAAATTATCTTATCAAGAAGTACAATGCGCAATTGAAGGAAATACTAACGAAAAAACAGCCCCTCTTCTTGAGAATATCTTGCAACCATTGTGGAGGGCTTATATTAAACTTAAATCTGCACGCAATCGTCGAAAACCACTTGAATTAGAAGTACCAGAAAAAAAGATCATTCTCGATCAAAATGGGTACATTAAAGATGTTGTGGTTCCACCTCATCTAGAAGCACATCGTTTGATCGAAGAATTTATGATACAAGCTAATGTTGCAGCCGCAGAAACATTAAAAGAACATCATCAGCCCTTCATTTATCGTGTTCATGACAAACCATCTCTCGCAAAACAAGAAGTGCTACAGAACTTCCTCCAGAGTTTAGGAATATCATTTTCTCGAAGAACAGAACTTACGTCAGAACGATTCAATAGCATTCTTGCACAAGTCATTAATACACAACAACAAGAATTGGTTAATCAGGTCATTTTGCGCTCACAATCTCAAGCTGAATATAATCCTGAAAATATAGGTCACTTTGGCTTAAATCTGCATAATTATACGCATTTTACATCACCAATCCGCCGTTATGCTGATTTAATTGTTCATCGAGCGCTTATTAAAGCCCTGCAATTAGGCGACGATAAACTAACAGATGCACAAGAACAAAACCTGACAGCAATCGCCACGCAAATTTCTGCACATGAACGCCGTGCAATGATGGCTGAAAGAGAAACTATTGATAGGCTTGTTGCACACTATTTGGTGAATAAAATCGGCCATTCATTTAGAGGTCGCATTTCAGGAGTTACAAAAGCAGGTCTTTTTATCTCACTGGACAAACTAAATGCAGACGGCTTCGTACCCATTTCTACACTTAAACGTGATTACTATCATTTTGATGAAACTCAGCATACCCTTATAGGAAAATGGAGTCGTAAAGGCTATCAACTTGGCAACGAGGTAGAGGTAAAGCTTATAGAAGTACAACCTCTTGCTGGTGCTTTATGTTTTGAAATATTAACGCAACCTCATTCGTTTACTTTTTCATCCATTTCTTATCGTAAAAATAAATTTACGGCAAAAAAACGGGAACGTAATTCCTACAAACAAAGATGATATTGAAAAAATTAAAAACTTAGTAAAAATTAACCTAATTGCTGCAGTTTTATTATTAAGGTGGAAAAGTAATATATCGCAGATTTTCTACGAGAAATAAAAATTATCTCTTTGTCCTTAGATATTACCTTTTTTCTAAGAAAGAATTTTCGAATTATCATTACGCTATAATAATATTTATTTTTATTTCAATTGATTCTGTCCATATTTACAAAAAGTTGCAATTCATTATTTATAATTAGACTATACAAACGATCACACTTATCGTTATAAGAAATCTACTGAAAAATAAGATTAATTTCTGAAGTCCCTGCTTTATTTAGGTTAAGTGTTAACAATCAAAAGTGAAAACACAGCTTGCCTTACTGTTGATAACTAAACAGATTGTTTAAAATAACATTATAAATTATAGTGGAATCACTACAATTACCCTAATCATTTTCGCTCTAAAATTAGCACACTCATTGAATTAATTATCATTAGTCAAGCAATAAATATTTAAAAACCTTTTGATTTTTCCTCTGTGATAATTTACTTCCTTGACTAATATAGTAATCTAATACTTACCTACCTGATAAAAAAGTAATCAAATGTTGACTTTTTTTATAACATACGTAGTGTTAGTAATGAAATATAATTACATCAAAAATAAGTTTTGAAAGCAAAATAGTATCATTTTCAATTTAATTAGGATCTTTATTATGGCTAAAGCAGCAACTATTAAAATTAAGCTTTTGTCAACTGCAGATACTGGTTTTTTCTATGTAACAAAGAAAAATAGTCGCACAATGACAGACAAAATGAGTAAACGTAAATATGACCCAATTGCTAGAAAACATGTTGAATTTAAAGAAACAAAAATCAAGTAATTGATTTCATCCATTTAAATTATAGCATTTTTTATTTCCCGCTAATTATATAAGTACACTTTTAAAATACTAATAAGTGGTAAGTGTTTTTTTAAAGCTTTATCTAATAGTTGCTATTTTAAAGCAAAATTAGCTAAATAATTGGTTTGTATTTTGCTCTAATTGACGGCGTTCATTTTGTTAAAAATTCCATATAATTTTTAGATATTTTGTTTTTTTATTAAGAACTTTTTATATTGAAAATAGCAGTAAAGTTGTTCAAATAAAAAAGCTAAAAATAGCTTAGACAAGTAGGATTTTTTTGTATACGTAAAATTATAAAAAAATAAACTCAGTTAGTTAATGAAAACAATATTATAAATTTGAATATTTAAATATCAAAAAATTTTTTTTCGAATAATATTTTTAATATCAATGACATCAACCTATAGCTACTTGTTGTCATAATGATATAATCAACATTAAGAAAAATAAGCTATTTCCACAATATAATAGTGTATCTTGACTTAATCGAACACATTATGATATTAATTCTCTCATGAGAAATAACGCTTTTTATTTTAATTTAAGTAACTTTAATCAAAAAGTTATAAATTTAAGTGCTTTTATAGTTATCAGTGTTTGCATCAATGTGATGATTGATGTAAGGTGTATTTGGTCGCAACCTCAAAAGTTGATTTCTGTTTCAACAGAGTCCGTTACGGGGAATGCGATTATTATTGATGGCGATTCAATAAGAATTGGTGATGTTATGATCCGGCTTGTAGGAATTGATGCTCCTGAATTGCGTCAATTTTGTGGTACGGAAGCAGAGCGTTACCCATGTGGCATTAAAGCCAAAGAACATTTACAAAAGCTTATAGCAAACCAATTTGTTACATGTTATTGGGATAAAAGAGATAAATATCAGCGTGTTCTTGGCACATGTGGAACAGAAAAAATCAAAAATATTAATGCGAAAATGGTGCGTGATGGGTGGGCTATAAGTTATTATGGTTATACCTACCAAAAAGAAGAGCAAAAAGCCAAAGCGCAAAAAAAAGGTATATGGCAATCACATTTTCAACAACCGCAAGAATGGCGAAGAGTTCATCCTTACATAAAAAAATAAAATTATTGCTTTTTCGTAATGCTGCTGTCATTAGTTTTTATCTATCATGACGCAACAAAAATGTGATCAAATTGCTAAACTAGGAAAACAAATTCGTTCTTGTCGTGTTTGTATTGAGCGTCCATATTATTTTCCCGCTCTTCCCCATGAACCAAAGCCTGTTGTTTATTTATCCAACACAGCTTCTATTGCGATTGCAGGTCAAGCCCCAGGATTACGTGTTCATGAAACTTCTATTCCTTTCAATGATCGTTCTGGAGATAGATTACGCGATTGGTTAGGTGTAACAAGCGATGAATTTTATGATAGATCTTTATTTGCTATTGTCCCCATGGGATTTTGTTTTCCTGGCTATGATAAAAATAAATCTGATTTACCGCCAAGACGCGAATGTCAAAAAATATGGCATGACAAAGTATTTCAGGCTATGCCACAAATAAAGCTTGTCCTTGCTATTGGAAATTATGCACAAAAATGGCACATTGCAGAACTTAAACATAAAACCGTCTCAGAAACCGTTAATGATTGGAAAAATATTCTTTCTATCCGTCAACCCCGAGGATATAATGTTATGCCCTTACCCCATCCATCATGGCGAAATACTTTCTGGTTACAACGACACCCATGGTTTAATGATGAGCTGATCGTATATCTTCGCCATTTAGTGCGTAAATTTTTATAATTTAGTATTAAAAGAAAAAGTAGGAATTATTTTGATCTAAATTTATTTTTAGCAAAAAAATATCACCATTTTTTGTCTTCGATATTGTTTGAAAAATTGATTTTGATAACCCTTTTCTGGCACAAAATTTAAAAACTCTAAAAATAGTATTATTTAATGTTGTGCTGCTACTCTTTCTTAAAAAGCAACTGCACACAGTACAGCACAGTTTCTCCTATTTGACTCAATAAAACCGTGAGTAGTTTTAATATTTTTCAAAAATTGTGTAAAAATTTCTAAGTCTGAAATACTTACTACTTATTGCGTTCTGTAGTTCTAATATTGAAATTATGATGACTTTTATAAAAGATTTTAATTGTTAAATTGACGTTCTGCAACTTCCCTTCTCTTTCATAAATAAAATTAACCGATAGGCAATATCTCTTGAATTATATAAAACAGTAGAAAAGACAAATGAGTAAAATTCTTAAAGCTCTTTCTCGACATTTATCGATCACATTATTATTATTTCTAATTTTCTTGTTCACAATCTGTCATTTGTGCATGGGTTAAAAGAGCAGCCTTGACCACACCAGCAGCCATAGCTGCACCTGTTCCTTCTCCAAGACACATCCTTAAATCTAAAAGCGGTTCTTTTTCAATTTTTTCTAAAAGTTTACAATGAGCTGGTTCAGAAGAAATATGACCAATAATAATGTGATCAAGTATCCTTGGATTCATTTTATATAATACTGCCGCTGCTGCTGTTGCTACAAAACCATCCAAGATAACCGGAATTTTTTCCATTCTTGCTGCTAAGATAGCACCCACCATCGCTGCAATTTCACGCCCTCCTAAGCAACGCATAATTTCAAAAGGATCATTTAAATAACCCTCATGCAAAGCAACCGCTGTTTTTATTGCTCTCACTTTGCGTTCATAAAATTCTCCTGCAGATCCCCTACCAGATCTAGCCCATTCTTCAGCCTCCCCACCAAATAAAGCCAGACATAAGGCTGATGCTATTGTTGAGTTGCCAATTCCCATTTCACCTACACACAAAAGATCTGTTCCTCCAGCAATTGATTCCATACCAAATGCCATTGTTGCAGCTGTGTTACGCTCACCCATTGCCGCATCTTTAGTAATATTCATTGTTGGACATTCTAAAGCTAAGTCAAATATCTTTAGTCTAAGATTATAAGCCATGCAGATTTGATTGACGGCCGAACCACCAGCAGTAATCTTTTTCACCACCTCTTGTGTCATAGATTGCGGAAATGGCGTAACATTTTCCTCGATAACGCCGTGATTACCAGAAAAAATAGCCACTAAAGGCTGTGTTATAATCGGCTTTTCCTCACCTCTCCATCCTGCATACCAAACCGCAATATCTCCCAATTTTCCCAGGACTCCCTGCGGTTTTATTAACTTCGCTTGCCGTTTTCTAGCTAAAATCATAGAAAACTCATCAGCACTCGGTAAGTTTGTTAATAATGCACGAAAATCATCAAAGGGACTGCTGTTCATAAAAATATCTTTTTAAATCTATAGGGTATCAATAAAATTTTATCTTATAAACAGAGTATAAATAATTCGTTGTTTTTTACAGTATAAATATATTAGTCATTGATGTAACAATTTGTGCTTAAACTTTTTAAAAGCATTTATTTCTAAATTCTGATAATATTGCTAATGATACAACTTATTTTCCTATTATAGAAATGCTTATCTGCATACTACCCATAACATCCATAACGAGCTCATTTCAATAAAGGTAAGCTCACCGAGCTTATAGATTCTTTATCCAAAAATATTCCAAAAATCGTAAGTTTCAGTATTTATTTATTACATATGCATTTATAAAAAAGCCTTTACATCTTCTCGTTCAAATTTTAACAGAGTTTCATTATCATAAATGGATAGTATTTAGTTTTCTCCCCTTCCGATTATTTAGTATAATTACAAATTATATATAAATTACAATATATAAAATGAATTAATTAATGTATAATATTAAAATAGAATTTTAGAGTTTCAACTAAACTTATCTAAATAAAAGCAGCAAACGCTTCTTTTAGAACAGACACACCTGCATCTCTTCTTGTCGCATCATTGGATAATATTTGCCGCCATCGACGTGCACCATTTCTACCATGGAATAAATTAATCATATGGCGTGTCACATGAGAAAGACGTCCACCTGACGCTATATGTTTAGCGACATAATCACACATAGCATCAATTAAATCACAATCACTAAGATCATTCTGCGGTTCACCATATATTTTAGAATCAATGGACATGAGCAAAGCTGGGTCATGATAAACTTGCCGTCCCACCATGGTAGCATCACATAATTTTAAATGTTCTTTGACTTCATCTATTGATTGGATTCCACCGTTTATCCCAATAAATTTATGAGGATATTTACGTTTTAATCTATAAACTCTTTCATAATTAAGTTCTGGAATACTACGATTTTCTTTCGGACTTAGTCCTTTTAACCACGCTTTGCGTGCATGCACCCAGAGTGCATCACAACCTGCATTCCATACTTGATTAGCTAAAATATCTAAAGCTAATTCTTCATCTTGTTTGTCTACACCAATACGACATTTAACAGTCACAGATATAGTCACAGCCTGCTTCATTGCTTCTACAGCCCTTGCCACAATATCAGGATGGAGCATCAAACAAGCACCAAACATACCTGCTTGAACACGATTTGATGGACAACCAACATTAAGGTTTATTTCATCATATCCAAAGTCTTCTGCAATTCGCGCTGCTTCTGCTAATTTTTGCGAATCCGATCCCCCTAATTGCAATGCAATTGGATGTTCTTCATCACTAAAAGCCAATAGTCGTTCACGAATGCCATGGATTGCAGCATCTGCTACAACCATTTCAGTATAAAGTAGCGTTTTTTTTGTCAAAAGACGATAAAAAAAACGACAATGCCGATCCGTCCAATCTAGCATTGGTGCCACTGCAAATTTTACTAATGATGGAAAGCTATACAACATCATAAAAGCATTACTTATACGTTTTCATAGCATTCATTCACGTATACGAACAATGTTTTTCTTCTCTACAATATATTTTATTGTTTTTTATTATCAGTTGAGAATATAAAAACGTGCTTTATACCTAATACCTTTTTTAATTATCTAAATTTTGTTAAAATTAAACAGCAAAATATATAAAAGGTATTGTTCTTCTTCATTACATACAGTTAAATTCATTTTATTATTCATATTAACTAGGGAGTAGCCACCCTAAAATTCACCTTCTCTATTTTTTCACAGCACATTTTTACTTACTTTTAATATCTAAAGGATTTTAATCCTCAAAAAATAAAAGCAATAATAATAGTATTTTAAAAATTGTCTCGGTATAAATATACTAAAAATACCGCAATTTTAATTAATCAAACTAAGCTATATTTAGTCGATTTTTTATCCTCTATATAAGCAGAAAGAACATTAGTTTCTTGTTCATTTAATAAAAGTCCAAGTTTTGAACGACGCCATAATACATCTTCACACGTCTTAGCCCATTCCTTTTCCATTAACCATTTGACTTCAACTTCATAAAGTCCATGCCCAAAACCCTTTCCTCTATCTGCCTTACCGTTAGCAAATATTATGAGTGCTTCTGTACCATAGGAGCGAGCAAGCCTGCGCCATGTAAATGCATCTAAATCTGGAAGTAAAAGAGCAATCTTTTCTTCAATCATATCCAATCGATCACACGGAAAATCACCACCAGGTAACACTGAATTTATTGTCCACGCCATCCCCTTAGAACCAAGCGCCTTTTCAACAAACTTCATTACATCTTCAGCTAATTTACGATAAGTTGTAATCTTACCACCATAAAGATTGAGAATCCGTGGAGCATTTCCTACGCCCATTTCTTTCAAAACATAATCACGTGTAGTTTCTTGTGCTTTTGTAGCACCATCATCATAAAGCGGGCGAACGCCAGAATAGCTCCACACAATGTTTTCACGTAATATTGGCTGAGCAAAATATTCATTTGCTGCTGCACAAATATAGTCAATCTCTGCATTACTAATACGGATATCAGTAAGATCACCTTGATAGTCATAATCTGTTGTCCCAATCAATGTAAATTCTTCTTGATACGGAATAGCAAAAATAATACGGCCATCATTATTTTGAAAAATATAAGCACGATCATGAGTATAAAGGCTCGGGACTACAATATGAGAACCTTTGACAAGCCGCACTGGTGAATGCTTTTTATAGTCTAAAATATTGATTAAAATATGATTGATCCAAGGTCCTGCCATATTTCCAATATAGGAAGCAGAAACGCAATATTCTTGATTATTTAACCTATCATGAAGTGTTATTAGCCATTTTTCTCCTTCCATTTTTAAGGATAGAACTTCTGTGCGTACTTTTATGTCAGCACCTCTCTTTTTTGCATCGCGTGCATTGGCAATAACTAAACGGGCATCATCTACTGTTGCATCAGAATACTCAAAACCTTTATTATAAATTTCTTGAAGTGGAGTGTTAAATTCTTTTGAAAAATCAATCTTTTTACTACGCCATAGTTTTTGATTCCAACCACCAAGATAGTCATAAAGGAAAAGCCCAAAATGTAACATCCAAGCAGGACGCATTCTTTTATGATAGGGAAGAATAAAACGCAAAGGACGCACAATATGTGGAGCCATATTCCAAATAATTTCTCGTTCCTTCAATGCTTCACGAACAAGTCTAAATTCATAATTTTCAAGATAACGAAGACCACCGTGAATAAGCTTTGTTGATGCACTTGATGCACCCGATGCAAGATCATTCATTTCGGCTAATCCAACACTAAATCCACGACCTGCCGCATCTCTTGCCACTCCACATCCATTTATCCCACCCCCAATAATAAACAAATCATAATGCGTTGTGACTTTCATAATTTTACTTTCACATTAAATTTATTTTGCTTCACTGTGCTCAATAGAAAAAATAATTAAAATCAATATGGACTATTCTCAACCAAATATGAGCATAATGTTTATTACTTAATATAAACATTACCAATACCAGAATACATTAAAATGACATTAAACAAATAAATAAAATATTACTACCAAGCTATTGTAAAAAATAGAAAATGTAGCTTCAAGAACATAGATATATTAGAGTAAAGCAATAAACTATCTAATAAGCATTTTAATGGTCAATATTTTATGTAAAACATCGCAAAAATATTTATGTTTCTTCAAGCATTTTTGCACACTCTGCATTGCTTTTACTACATTTTCAGATAACTACAATAGAAAAGCATTATACAATAACATAATAGAAACAATTTTTGAATTAAGGTGATCTGCGGCATTAAAACTAAATAATATTTTATTTTTTGCGTTTATCACAGTTTTTTAAACATAAAAAAAATAATCCAAGGAGAAAATATAACTAACGCAGATTATGCATCATAGAATAATTTTTCACAGTAGTAAAAAAAGCAATTGATGTTATTTCTATTACCTACTAAATTTATGCTACGATTCAATGTTTTTTGCGTATATATAATAGTTTCCATATAGTTTTATAGATATTCTATTAAAATACAAAGATATATAGATGATAGATCAGCTTCAACACTTAACAATAACATTCATTGCAAAATTTTTAGTGATAGGCATGTTAAGTACGCTAATTTGCTTACCTTTATCAAGTTTAAAAGCAAAAGAGACAACATTAAACAATTCAATCGTAGAAAGCCTTAAAATACATCTTCTAGAAGATTCTACTTTTTTATCCAAACTTCGTGAAAAAATTATATCACATACAAATGATGATTACATCCGAGAGATTGTAAAAGACTACCTCCTTAAAAACCCAGAAATTATGATTGAAATGCAGCTTGTTCTTCAAGAAAAGTTGGGGGGAATAGAGGAACAACAAGCTTTTGTTATTAAATCATTAGAAAAGGAAATTTTTCAATCTCCTCATGATGCTGTTTTTGGAAATCCAAATGGCAAAATAATATTCGTTGAATTTTTTGATTATAACTGCAATTTTTGTAAACGTTTCTACTCTAGTATGGTAAATTTAATAAAAGAGTACCCAGACTTGCGAATAATTATCAAAGATTTACCCATTTTAGGTCCTGATTCAATAGAAGCGCATACAATTGCTTATGCTTTTCGACAACAATTTCCAGAGAAATATTCCCAATTTTATAAAGAGCTTTTAACTAGTCAGAATCGTGCGAACAAAGCCAAGGCTATAAAAATAGCGGTTTCATTAGGAGCAAATGAAAAAGATTTATACAATGCAATACAAAATCCTAATCTGCAAAAGTCCTTTAAAAGAAATATTCAAATTGCTTCTACATTAAATATTAATGGTACTCCCTCTCATATTATTGGCAATAAAGTATTCATTGGAGCTGTAAGTGAAGATATTTTAAAAGAAGTAATAGAGAGCATACAATGAGACCCTTTTTTACCCCACCAAATCTATTGAGAGATGTGAAAATATATTTTCTAACTTCCTCTTTTTTGTTAACAAGCTTATAAATGTGATTTTGTCGAGTAGAATAAATTATAACTGCAAAGTGTAATGAAAATACCAAACAAAAGGTAATGAATAGCCTAGAAATATTTGAGTATAAAAATTAAGCAGCAATGATCTTTATTGATCAAGGAGTTATAAATAAAATGGCAATAAAAAGAACGGACGCGACTAAACATACCGAAATTAATATGGAGCTTATCCGCGACCTTGCTAAAATTTTGAATGATACAAATTTAACTAATATTGAGCTTGAACAAGGTGGACTTCGTATTTGTGTATCACGCCAAAACACTCCAGTTGCTCCCGAACAGACAATTTATGCGTCTATTCCTGCTCCTACTGTAACCTCTTCTTCAAACTTAACAACTACAATCCCGACAAAAGAAGAACAATCAAATAATGCAATAACATCTCCAATGGTTGGTACTGCATATCTTGCACCTGCACCCGGTGCGCAACCTTTTGTAGAAATAGGACAAAATGTTTCTGAAGGTCAAACATTGCTCATCATTGAAGCAATGAAAACAATGAATCATATTCCATCACCCCGCTCAGGTACTGTAACCGCTGTTCTTGTTAAAGATGCTCAACCAGTTGAGTTTGATGAACCACTCATTATTGTTGAATAAAGCGAGAGGTAGATATGATTCAGAAAATCCTCATTGCTAACCGAGGAGAAATCGCTCTTCGCATCCTACGGGCTTGTAAAGAGCTTGGAATCAAAACTGTAGTTATTCATTCAACTGCTGATGCTGATGCTATGCATGTTCGTCTTTCTGACGAAAGTGTTTGTATTGGCCCTCCTCCATCTCATGACTCTTATTTAAATATTCACCAAATTATTTCTGCATGTGAGATTACAGGAGCTGATGCTATTCATCCAGGATATGGTTTTCTTTCTGAAAATGCAAAATTTGCAGACATTTTAGAAGCCCATGAAATTACATTTATTGGCCCAACATCTGCGCATATTCGCATCATGGGTGATAAAATTGAAGCAAAAAAAACCGCTAAAAATCTTGGAATTCCTATTGTACCTGGTTCAGATGGAGCTGTAACTGATGAAAAAGAAGCTCTGCGTATTATTAACGAAATCGGTTACCCTGTTATTATTAAAGCTTCTGCAGGTGGTGGTGGACGCGGTATGAAAGTCGTTCGTTCTGAAAAAGAACTTTCCACTGCTTTCAACACAGCGCGTTCAGAAGCTCGCGCCGCATTTAATGATGATGCAGTTTATATCGAAAAATATTTAGAAAAACCACGTCACATTGAAATTCAAGTTATAGGTGATGGAGCTGGCAATGCTATTCATTTAGGAGAACGTGATTGTTCACTTCAACGGCGCCATCAAAAAGTATGGGAAGAAGCCTACTCACCTGCCCTTAATGAACTTGAACGAAAAAAAATTGGTTCTATTGTTGCGAATGCCTGTGCAAAACTTGGTTATCGTGGAGCAGGTACTATTGAATTTCTTTATGAAAATGGAGAGTTCTATTTTATTGAAATGAATACCCGTTTACAGGTTGAACATCCTGTAACTGAAGCAATTACAGGTATAGATTTAGTTCATGAACAAATTCATATTGCATCTGGACAAGGGCTTTCAGCCACACAAGATGATATTCGTTTTTCTGGCCATGCTATTGAATGCCGTATTAATGCTGAAAATCCAATTAACTTTACGCCATCACCAGGGCTTATCACACATTTTCATACACCTGGAGGTTTAGGGGTGCGTGTCGATTCAGGTGCTTATTCAGGTTATTATATTCCACCTTATTATGACAGCTTAATTGGAAAGCTAATTGTTCATGGGCGTACACGCTTAGAGTGTATGATGCGTTTACGCCGTGCTTTAGATGAATTTGTGGTTGATGGAATTAAAACTACGTTACCTTTATTTCGCGATCTTATCAGTAACCAAGATATTATTGATGGCAATTATAATATTCACTGGTTAGAAAAATATCTTGCTAATAAATTAGCTTGACCAAATTTGTAAACAATAGCAAGAGTGATTAGGTTTGAATAGCGCTTTATTCACTATAATAAACATTAAAAACTGTAAGAGATAAAGACATAACCAAAATTCAATTGTTTCATACTTAAAAATATGCTTTTTATAAAAATATGTATTGAAATCTGTAATTTTCTATTTGCCTTTTTGTCAGTTTGTGTTACTTCCGATACAGTAATGCCCTTATAGCTCAGTTGGTAGAGCACCTGATTTGTAATCAGGGGGTCGGGAGTTCGAGTCTCTCTGGGGGCACCATATTTTATCTATAGCATGTTGAAATATATAGATTTTTACTTAATTTTCTAATTTTTCGACCACCCTTTAAGCCACCCTTTAAAGTTTATATAATTTTATATAAATTGTTGTTATTTGCAGCTTATTTCCTTTGGAATAAATGCCAAGATTTCTTTTTTTCTCCATCTTACTGATTTACCCAGCTTATATGGTTTGGGAAATAATCCTCGTGTCACCCAATTGCGAATCGTTGTTGTCGATACGCTAAAAAGCTGAGCACATTCACGTGTCGTGACATATCTATCGCCATCATCAAATATCATCTCATTACCTTTCTTTTTTATATTAAATAAATTGGTGGGAGCGCTGGTTGGGAGGATGTAAGTAAAAGAGCGCCCCCTATGGGGTTTAAGCAGCTTGTGTAAAGATTCGGGTTTCTTGTTCTATTTCTTCTAAAAATGTTTCGACAGCTTTATTGATACGCTCAATCTGCTCATCATCACGTTGAACACGTTGAATCTTTAAACGAAAACCAATTAATTTCTTTTTGAGCAAAGGATCATAACTGACAAAATCACACCATTTTCGCCCTGTGCAAGCCATTTGAAATTGCATTTGCAAGATATATTCAGGTTTGATTTTGCCATGTCGCAAAAAAAACATATGCGTTGCCGGTTGAGGACATTTGACTTCTATGAGACCATCATCTCCAACAAGACCATCAGGACTAGCTCCTGCCATTTCAATTGTCGGGTGAGGAATAAATCCACACCGTGTGACAGTAACCAAACGTCTAAGACTGTATTTTTTAATTGCCTCATCTTCATATTTACGCCCCCATCGCATGGCTGGCGTTTCATAAGATGGTATTATTTCATCTTCTAAACGTTCTCTGATAAGTTTATTTTTGTACTCTTCATATTTACTTGTCGGTGAGCCTTTACTTGTTTTTCCGACAATGCTGTCAATGTTTGAAGCTGTAACTTTACCTAAACGAGCTTGAAACCACTCTGGTGTCCTTTGTTCCATGTCACACCCCTGGTAGATCTTGTTGAGTTGGTGTGTTTGGTTGTTTTGGTGAAGGTAAAGCTTGTTGCTCTTCTTCCATTTGGAAGCGTTGTCTTTCTTTCAAACCTTCTAAAATAATTTGTCCCGTCTCATGAGATATTTCTGTAAGGCTTGCGACTTCTGCAAAAGAGAGTACTTTTTCTTCTTCTGTTTTTGTTTGTTTCATTAATTCTTTGATTTGCGCAAGTAAATCATGAGATATTCTCTCATCTTGGGGATTGTGATTAACCTCATTGATAAAAGCCTCATTAATACAATCGACCTCGTCTTCGTCATAGATATCATCAAAACCGAAGGCAAGACGTGCGCATTGTGTAATGGCCTTATAACATAACATGCGAGAAGAAGATTTTCGCCAATGTTCTGTATCGCGTCTACATTCTTCTAAAAATTCGGTAAATTTTATAGGGTATTTCTTGCTTTTCAAATATATAATACATTGAGCAGCATGCAGTTTTCCGTTGTTATCGTGTTGATAGATAATATCTATTCCATCATAATCATCCTGTGAACGTATAAGCTTGTACCATCCCTTAATACCAACAACTGCTTCAATGCCCCCTCCTCTTTTAGGAACAGCATATATTTCTTTTCTCAAGGGATTTAATTTATACCCATCAGCAAGATAAATAAAATCTTCAAAATCTTCCTTAGAAATATTGAAATTGATACAATTTTTTATGATTTTTTTGCGAAACTCTTGTTCTGATAAATTATATTTCTGCGCCACTTTTTCTACGATAGAAGTTGTCATTATCTTTATCCTTAATGCAGAGTCTGTTTTTGGAGTTCCACACTTAGGCGTGTTAATCCTTTTGGTGTAATTTTTGCATTAGAAACACTCATTTCCCTTCCGCCGGCTATTTGGATAGTTTTGGATACACAATCCATTAGTCCTTCATTGATTTTACTCTGATAAGGTAACAAAGGTCCTTTTTGAGTACGACGATAAGCCCAACGATGATTAAGCAAATAACTCGTTAAATCTTTTGTGAGTAAGCCTAACATTTTTGCTGTATCACTTACACAATGCAGACCATCAGATCGTTCTAAACGTTCAAGTGCTTCTGCCTTTGGGGTTAATTCAGCAATGATATAATCCTTACGTTCATTTTCATTTTTTAAATGCGTAAAAACACCTAACATGACCCGGGGATTAGAATAGTCAATTTGAGAGGGTATTACTTGTTTTGCTTTCCGTTCACACTCAATGAAATATTGACGAGCTTGCTTACCTTTCTCATTCCGTTCGACCATGGCTAGTTCTTTCGCCATGTCTAAGGTAAGGTAATATTCTTTTAATACCACATTTTGACGTTCGCCAATTTTGGCGAGCGTTAAAACATAATCTTTTCCTTCCTCAAATTCGTATTTTTTTATACGATCTTTGATCCAATTTGTGAAATCACGACCTACTTCCAAAAATGTATACAATTCACGTGCATTGACTGTCTGAACAGTTTCCTGATTAATTGTATTGTTCTGAATAGCGATAAGCGCTTCCATTGCAGACCTCATATTGTTGGGATTGATTTTTCAGATGTGTTGGGAAGAAAATGTTATTTCTCTATCAGGCGTATAATCGCAGAAAGCGTTGATAGACTAGGTCTCTTTCAATCTTTGCAAGTTTTAATGCCATCTTTATGGTAAGGTAGTATTCCTTTTTTGAATGATCATCTTTTGAACCTTCAGTAAGCACTGAATAGAAATCCTCTTCTTCCTTAAAATTACATTCTTGGATGCGTTGAGTAATCCAATCATTAAAATTGGTTTTTATCTTCAAAAACTCATGTAATTTACGAGCATTCACCGTTCCCATAATTACTTGATCAAGTGTATTATTTTGATGAGTAGTAGAAGCTTCCATTATAACCCCCTCCGATAATTCATATTTAAAACATCGCAAGGACGTAAACGGTGCTGCTCTTCATAAGTACCGTAGACTTTATCAGCATATTCCCGATCTTTTGTATCTTCTAAAAGATCATTGTATGCATCACTCTCAATTATAAAAAGATCCGGGTTAGACTCTAAAAAACAATAGCGGCCTTCGTCTAAGTATTTTTGCACATAAAGCTCAGCAACCTCTTCAGAAATATCATCATAACGGTCTGAATGAAGATCAATGCGGAGGATGCTTACAACATCGCCTACACCGTTAATAATGTTCATGATTTCAGTTTCATCAATTGGCCCTGATGAAGAAAGGTGATGACCATCATCACACACAACTAACAGAATCTCATGATCAGCTACAGAAACCTGTTTATTCATCTTCCATCCCCTCTCATTCGTGTTGGTAAATGTTTATTTGTAGTGTATACAAAATAAGTACATTATGTACCAAATATAGTCAAGTACATTTTGTACTTATTTTATAAAAATAATAAAAAAGGGGAAATAATCTGTGTTTTTTTATCTCTATAAGAATCACTTTATTATATAGAGTGTCAAAAATGCTCAGGCTTGTTGTTAGGAATCAACAAAACGCAGCCGCGATTCCACTGATAGCATTTAATTTTAAGTAGATGAAAGATGATTATAGTATTACATTTCAAGAATAGTACGCCGTACACGACCTATTATTGAGATAGCACCTTCGAGTTTTGGAGCATTTATTGTTTTATCATATGAGGCGGGTTGAAAAGGAGGATTATCATTTGGCCTATATCGTTTATATGTTGCCTTTCCAGTTTCATCTGCAATGACATAACAAGCATTTGGTACAAGTTTCTTATCTCGCATATTTACAAATATTATAGAATCTGGAGGACTAATTTTATTCATGGACGAACCATCCACGCGCAAAGCAATCCACTCACCCGCTGGAAGATTGACAGCTTCGATCATAGAACAATCCAAAAAATCCGTTATACCGTCTTGCTCACTTAATTCTCCAGCACTAACCCACGAAATTAAAGGAACGCTCTCACTGAGGCTAGGATTATCTTGAGAAGACTTGCCATACAAAATCCATCCAGGATCTACATTAAATACCTCTCCATATCGTCCAGCCATTTGACGCGAGATAGCGCGATTTCCATTTTCATTACTAATTAATGTATTAACATTGAGACTTGGTATAGCACGTGCGGCTTCGCTCGGTGTTAAATACCCGGCGCGCTCACGTGCCATTTTAAGTCTATCTTTTGGTAAAAGAATCATTTGTACATTATCCACTATTTTTTCTGTTCAATGTGTACGATTTTATCTTGATTTTAAATTGTACGTAATGTACTGTTGTTGCTATGGTTAATAATTTTTCTGTTAAAAATTTAATTGAGTTCTGGGGATCTATACGCCAATTCGCAGAAGAAGTTGGATGTAGTTATGAAGCCGCGCGTAAAATGCGCGATCGTAATAGTATTTCTCCAAAATATTGGAACATAATTATTCAATTGTCTCAATCCAAAGGGTTATCTTGGGTTACAATAAATTGGTTTCTTCATACATATGAGAACAAATCTCGTAAAATCTACTTTCCAATGACAAAACACCATAAAGATGCTGTTTATTCCGCGAAAAATCTTACTGTACCAAATGGATCACAGTTAACAACATCTGCGTTTTTGGAAAGTTCCACAGATAATGAGCATCAACAGAATAATTCGTCCTATCAAAGAGAAGAAAGATTATGAAAGCAAAGGAAATGTTAAAAGAAATTTATACACGATTTTACAGATTGGTAAATCGTAATAAGAGAATTGAGAATGCAAGTATATTAATAGAAGAATACACAGGGATAATACCGCCTGAGGACAGTACAGATGATGAGCTTGAGAAACAATATTCTATTCAAGAAAGTATTCGCTTACTCAAAGAAAATGTCCCTTCATTAAAAGAGATGTTGCATAAGTCAAAAGTTGAAAGTTGTCTGAAACGCTATGAAGAAACCCTTGAAGAAGAAGGTCAATTGATTCAGGAAGAGCAAACTACACTTGAAAATCTGTCTAATCTAATTGAGCAAAAAAATAAGGCGTTACAGAAGCAAAAGAAAAAACTGGCTTTAAAGGTAAAGTTGTTTGATATTCTCAGTCAAAGCAATGCTAAAACTGACGTAAAAGAACCAGTTCAATCAGTCGATATTTTACCACCAATAAAAGTTATTCCTTTTGAACAAAAGGAATGTGTTCAAGCGTAACCTCGTACTCCATTAAACGTGGCCATCTCATTAGTTTAGTGTTCAAAGTTCTTAAGAAGGCTACTTTTTAAAACATTTTTTCAATCGAGTTACTCGCTAGACGCTCTGTCATAGCGTGCATAACCGTATATTGCCTAAACTTAAGGTGGATGAGATGAGTATATCAAAGAAATACGAGCTTACAGAAGAAAGTAAGGAAGTTCATATATTAAGATTTGGAAGGAAGTATATCCACACTCTTTATCGAATTAGAGCATTAAGAAACTTTGGTAATGTTAAAGCTGGTGACCTTGGTGGTTTTATAGAAAAAGAAGACAATCTTTCTCACTATGGCGATTGTTGGGTTGGGGGTTATGCTGAGGTGTATGACAATGCTTGGATGCATGGTGATGCTTTGGTTTCCGGCTGTGCTGAGGTGTATGATAATGCCCGTGTTTACGGTGATGCTTTGATTTCCGGCAATGCAGATGTTTTCGGTAATGCACAGGTTCATGGTGATGCGCAAGTATATGATAATGCCTTAGTTTATGATGACGCACATATTTATGACAATGCGCGGGTTCATGGTAAAGCACACGTTTGCTGCCGTGGAGAAGTTTGTGGTGAAGCAGAAGTTGCTGGCGATGCTTTGGTTTTGGGCGGTGAAAAAGTCTGTTCTGGTAAGCATTTTGGTGATGCAGAGGTTGATGCGAGTACCTGCACTGAACGTGATGTAAAAGCAGCATGTAAGGATGATGCTCATAAGTCACGTGTTGATCTTATCCCCCCATCAGCGTTGTTTGCCATTGGACATGTTCTTGCGGTTGGAGCAAGAAAGTATGGTGCCAATAATTGGCGTAATGGGATGAATTGGAGTCGGTTGCACGGTGCAGCTTTACGTCACTTGTTGGCATGGTTTGACGGAGAAGATAAAGATCCTGAAAGCGGTTTATCTCATTTAGCACATGCGGCTTGTTGCCTTCTTTTCTTGATGGATTACGACATCCAACAGATAGGGTGTGATGATCGCCCACAGATAGGGCAATAAATGTCATGAGCTTTCATTCACAAACCATTCTTTGTCTTGATCTAGGTACGAAAACAGGTTGGGCAATTTCTTCTGAAGATGGCACGATAGCCAGTGGAACAGTGCATTTTCCTACACGTCGATTTGAAGGCGGTGGGATGAGGTATTTGAGATTTAAGCGATGGCTTACAGAAACCAAAGCGATACTAGGGCACATTGATGCCGTGTATTTTGAAGAAGTGCGCTGTCACATTGGTACAGATGCTGCTCATGTTTATGGGGGCTTGTTAGCAACCTTAACCACTTGGTGTGAATGCTATCAGATTCCTTATGACGGCATTCCTATTGCTACGATTAAGAAAGCAATGACAGGCAAAGGTAATGCCCCCAAAACAGAAATGATTAAGGCTGTACGTGCAAAAGGACATGAGCCTGAAGATGATAATGAAGCAGATGCTTTGGCAATTTTATATTTAATGAAAGAGAGGGAAAACAGTGATGGCAACTAAATCACCCTGGGTAAAATTTTATCCTAGTCAATTTTTAAAAGAGCTTGAGGGTTTCAAACCAGCAGAAACCGCTGTTTACACAACATTGGTGTTGCTCATGATTGATAAAGGCGCTCCTATTTTTAACAATGCTTCTCAATTAACAAATTTGTGCGGCTGTTCAGTGCAAACGTTTCGAAAGATATTAGAAGCTTTAATCCGTTGTGGTCGTATCATTCGTTTAGAAGATGGACGTTTATGGCATACCTCATCAGCATTTGATCTTGATACCAACAGTGAAACTTCAAACACTGTAAGACAGAATGAGAAAAGAGAGGGGGAAAGCTATGTCAGCTAAATTGCCCTGGATAAGATTCTATTTGTATGACTGGAACAACGGTACAGATGGAATGACACCAGAACAAAGAGGAATTTATGTTACGCTTCTTATTCGCATGTATGACAAAAAGTCACCTGTGAAAGAAGATTTCAAAACGCTTGCACGTGTATGCAATTGCACTCAAAAAAAGTTCACAACTGTTGTCGATTATTTAATAAAAAATGACAAGTTAATCCAAACAGATGAAGGATTATGGAATCTTCGTGTAGAAGAAGAGCTTAAAGATTTTACTGATAGACAAGAGCATATATCGCAAGTGCGCAGTGAAGCTGGGAAAAAAGGTGCACAAGCAAAAATGCTTAAAAAACAATTTGCTAATGATTTTGTTGAAGCAAACGATAAGCAAAATAATAATTTGCTTCAAGCAAAATTTAAGCAAAACGATTTTTTGCTTCAAGCAAACGATAAGCAAAATCAAGCTATAAAGAATCAGAATCAGATATATAAAAAAACTAACACTATCGTGTTATCAAAAAAGAAAATGCTTCAGAAGATTTAGCAACTGAAGTTTCGGTTCAGAGTGAAACAACCGATGATGCTATTGAGCAGCAGTTGGATCACGATACACCCTCATCAGAAAACCAATCACCCGTTTCACAGCAAAAAAGCACTGAAAAGAAAACCAAGCGGTCTAGGGATGGACGAGAGAGTGGCATTCCTGAGGATTTCAAACCTAACTTGAAATACGCAATCGACAAGGGCTTAACGCATGAAGAGGCGTTATCAGAGTTTGAGAGATTTAAAAACTACTGGCTAGCAAGACCAAGAAAATGTGCAGAAATCAAGGATTGGCAGCGGACATGGTACAACTGGGTTACTTCCGATTATGGAATTTTAGCTAAGAAAAAAGCAAAACTGGAAAAGGAAAAACAAAATGGTAGGTATGGAAATTATCCTCAGCGACAAAAAAGTTTCAGCGAACGTCTTGCAGAAAGTTTCGAAAGTTCCAGAGATGATTTCTCATCTGGAAATGCTTATGAAGAGGATCAGTTCGGGGTATCCATTGATCTTCAAGAGTGGGAGCGAATTGACGAAACAGGAGGAGATGACAGCATTAGAAGTTTACAACAGTCTGCAGAGATTGCTCAGTGTGAAAGCTTCGGATGAGCAGATTAAGAAAGCAGCTTTCTTGCTTTCGAGTTTGAGAGTCCCAGCTAACACAGATCCCAATGTAGTTTCCTCATCCTACAAGCTCACACTCAAGGATGTTTCAGCATACGCTCTTGCACAAGCCGTTGAAAATATTCTCACCGGTCAGGTTGAAGGGATGTCAAAGGTATTCATGCCCACATGTGCAGAACTTTCTTCCTACTGTCAGGAGATAGAAAGCGAGGTGCTTTGCAAAGCTTGGTATGTGCATAGAGCGATTGAAAATACTCGCAAGAAGGCACTGAAACAACAGGAGAGAGGAGGAAATGTCATTCCCCTCACAAGAACGGCTTCATGAGTTTTAGAACAGCAAAGTAGAGAGAAATGGTGATCACTTTTGGATTAGATATGCGTTTAAATCAACAGAAACGTACCTTAGAGAGAGATTTGAAAGTTTTTTGATGAATTCCACATTGGGAACATAAAACGCTCTGTATGAAGCTAATTTGAGAAAAAAGTCGTGAGGGATCATGAAAATGTTTTCATCACGTTTTTTTCTAATATTGAGGGGTTGAAAGAGATGGTTTGTAGTTATTCTCCATTAAGGTATCCGGGCGGCAAGACTGCACTCTATGGAAAAATCAAAGAAATCTTTGAGACAAATGGATTAAACGGATGTTCTTATCGTGAACCTTTTGCTGGTGGTGGCGGATTGGCTCTAAAACTTCTTTTAAATGGTGATGTGAAAGATATTTACATTAATGATATTGACCCGTTTATTTGGAGTTTTTGGCATTGCGTTTTGTACAAGACAGAAGAATTAATAGAAAAAATTAACACGACAACCATTAACTTAGAAGAATGGTACAGACAAAAGGAAATTTCTCCTGAAAATGCAGATGTACTTGCCGTAGGATTTGCTGCCCTTTTTTTGAATCGAACAAACAGATCAGGAATTATTAAAAATGCTGGCCCCATTGGAGGAAAAAAGCAAGCTGGGAATTACAAAATAGATTGTAGATTCAATAAAGAAAATTTAATTGGCCGAATTAGAAATATAAGCGCAAAAAAAGATAGGATATACTTAACACAGTTAGATGCACAGGAGTTTTTACTACGTCATGGAAGAAAAGATAAAGATGAAAACATTTGCCTTTATATAGATCCCCCATATTTTAAAAAGGGAAAAGGATTGTACACTGCATTTTATAAAACTAAAGATCATCATTATTTAGAAAATACTATTTCTAAACATGTGAATACTCTTTGGTTAATTACTTATGACAATGTAGAAGAAGTTAAACTCTTGTACAGTCAATATCCTAAAATAGAATTTAATATACGGTATTCTCTGCAAAATAAGAGAAAAGCTCAAGAGCTGATGATTTTCTCACCTAAAATCAAAATTCCACAATCACTAGAACAGAATACAACATCACTTTGCAACGCTGCTTAACTGTTTTCATAAACAAAATTTAAACTTTCAAGGTTGTACTAAAATCAGGATAATAACTATGAAATTTATAAAATATCTTTTCTGTGAAACCCCTCCGAAACCAATGAAAAAACATTTTTTGGGCACTGCTCATGGTTATGAGCGTTATGAGCCATTAGTTTATCATGATTCATGGATGGAACAATCGGTTGAGTGTTTTTATAACCTTTATGAGTACGAAAATGGAAGACGAATATTTGAAAGGTTTCCAGGGCGTGTTTATGACTATGATAAAACTCCAGATAATGCGGACTTTAGTATGATAGCGCAAATAAGAGCTTGGATTAACGGGAGTGATCTTCCTAAAACTGAAAATACTGGGAAGAATCTAGAAAGCGTCTGAATATGTTTAAAATAATTGGAACTGTAGCGATATACATCATAGGATTTGCAGTATTACAGTTTTTGCAGATAGAAAAAAGCATCGAATTTATTCAAGCTGTTTTAATGTTTTCATCTCTCGCCATTTTAGTCACCATGATTTTCATGGCATTCTTCTTTAGATCTCGAGTGTCTTCAGAATTTCATCACAGTCCTGAACATCAACATAAAACAACAACAGATTTGAATATTGTAACAGTTTATTTGCGCAAATATTTGTATAGTTTTTTGAATATAGTCTTTATAGCACTTTTGTTGTTACTTTTCCCAACTAATCTCAGACAAGACATTGTTTTACCTTTTGATTCAAAATGGGAATTTTATTTTTATTGGGATGTTTTGTTATGGTACTTTTTTCTAATTTTTGTGTGCACTATTTGCCTTCAAATGCGTGGTTTCATAAACAGTCTTGTACATTTGTTTAACTTAAATGCTGTCTGCTCTCCTTTGGAGTAAAGGGCTTTGAAGAACTTAACGCCCTCAAATTTGAGGCGGTTAGTTTGATGGGCACTTATTTAGACAAATATTCACTGACCTCAAAATTGAGATGAGTGATTTTGCAGATTGGATTACTGAACGTATTGAACAGTATTTTTAAAATGAAAACAAAAACTTTATAACTGCGGTAAATTTTTACCGGGGTGGAGAAATAAAAAACTACTACCTTACTTACCTAACTATTTACATGCAGTAATGTATTTTTACCTATTGACAAAATCACGGAAGCATTTATATATGCGAATTAGGTGCTTCAAAAACACCTTAAAACATGTAGCGGATTGGTTGCCGAAATAATCAGTCTTCCGTACATATTAAAGACTTTGACTCATTGTATGCATATGGCGTATAGTGGTCTTGTCGGGTGTAGTTATGCGATACAATACCCTTTATGGGGAAAGCATGACGACGGACTACATGCCGTGTTTTTGAGCACCCGGCGCTCTTTTTTGAGTGTCAATCAAAAACGCTAATTACATGTAGGTGAAAAAATATGAACACTCTCATAACAATATCAGAACAAACTGTTGGACAGGAAACTGTTCAAACAGTCAATGCACGTGAGTTGTGTGCTTTTTTAGAGGTAGGAAAAGATTTTTCTACTTGGATTAAAGATCGTATTACCAAGTATAATTTTGTAGAAAACCAGGATTATATAGTTTTCCCCAATTTTGGGGAAAACCTCCAAGGAGGCCGTCCTTCTAAAGATTACGCTATTACTTTAGACATGGCGAAAGAACTTGCCATGGTTGAACGTAATGAAAAGGGTAAACAAGCCCGTCAGTATTTTATCGAATGCGAACGAAAAGCAAAACAGCCTTTAGACCTGGTAAGTGCTTTGCAGAATCCTCTCACAATTAGACAACTGCTTTTGGAGAGCATCACACAATTGGAGGATTTAAGAACTGAGGTTAAAACACTTAAACCAAAAGCAGAAGCACTTGAAAGTTTAAAACGCTCTGATGGTCTGTTTGCTTTATATGAAGCTGCAAAGATGTTAGATGTACGTCCCACAGATTTTACTAAGCACTTACAGTTTCATAAGTGGGCTTATCGTAATTTTCCGGGTGGACCCATGTTACCTTATCAGGATAAAATTAGAAAAGGACTGATGGATTGTGTAATCCACACCATTCAAAAATCAGATGGAACAAAAATGAGCGTTTCCAGTGCAAAAATCACAGTCAAAGGATTGGCATGCCTAAGAGAACAATTTCATGGAGGTGTGCAATGAGTAACAGTATCGATTTTTTATGTGATTTATGGATATCCTTGCTTCAGTTTGAAAGTTATGAAAATGGTGATGAAGAGGATTGTATCGCTCTAGTTCAGACTATGGATACAATAGAAAAAGCTTTAATTGCAAAGCTTCAAAAAGAAACTCCAGATACTCTCAAGATACTGGCAGTTCTTACAGGTTTTGGCGATTCAGAACTTCCCCGAACATTGGATCCTTTGTTGAAAGCTTATAGTCCATGTTCGGATGGAGTATCTTATCAGCTATAAAATAAACCACACTCCCCTTCCCATCTTTAAAGGTGGGGAGAGGATCTTTAAGCTTTTTCTAAAGATGTGTGTTCTTCATTTTGAGTGGGTATTAGGCTAATTTGTAAATTTAAAGCGCTCAAAACATTAAGGAAGGTTGAGAGTTTAGGATCACCTTTGTCACTTAAAGAGCGATAAAGAGATTCTCTTGACAACCCAGCGTTTTTAGCAATTTTACTCATTCCTTGGTTTTTTGCTATTATCCCAAGAACATGTGCAAGATACTGACTATTTTTACTTTCAAGAGCATCTTGTAAAAGAATTTGTTGAGTTTCAGGAGTTTTAAAATACTCACTTGTATCAAATTTAGTGACTTCCATGTTTGAGTTCCTTTACTATTCGTAGAGCTTTTTCGATATCCTTTTGTTGGGTAGATTTATCACCGCCATTAAGGAGTAGAATAATTTCTTGCCCTTGTTTTATAAAATAAACCCGATAGCCAGGGCCATGATTTATTTTTAATTCTCCAATGCCATGGAAGAATTTTACATTGCCAAGAAGCCCCGTTTCTATTCTCGCTATCCGTGTCACAATGTGTGCTTGCGCAATCTCATCTTTTAAAGAATCTAGCCATTTTATAAAATATTTTGTTTTGTACACTGTAAACATATGTAACTTATAAGATACAGTTATTACAGTGTCAAACACAATCTTTTGTTCCAATGATAGCAAATTTTCTTAATTATCAAATATGTTTTATATTAAATTTCCACTGAGGTAGTTTGGAGAGCGCGAGTGCAATTTGCCCTCTGTGACACATGCATACATTTGCTTCAAAACAAGTAATTGCAATGCGTTTTTTATCTAAGAACAGCTGATATAATTTATCTATTGCAAGATGATTATCTTTAAGAGTTGTATTGTTATAGTCTTGAAAAAGACGCTCATAATCTTTTTGCGTTTTCAAATCTTGACGCTTTTCAGAAATAATACCCAGCTCTGGAATATGCCTATATTCAATACCCAATGCATTTACAATTTTAGATAATTGCGTTTTGGAAAACCCATATTTCCGACTTAGCGGGTTTTTTCGAACATCACATAAAGTTTTGATATTATTTTTGATAAGACGATTGAGATAATTTTCAAAAGACTTCCCCTCATACCCAATGGTGAAGAAACAAAAGGTTTCATCCTTTGGTCGAAATGCATTGATTTTTTCTAAATCCTTTTTCTCCATAATATTATTTGCTATACAGCTATTGATAGCAACATATGGATAGTTTTTGTAAACATACCGAATAAGTTCATTACCTTTAAGTTTGCTAAATTTTTCAACAAATGAAGAAATTTTCTTTTGTATAGCAAATTCAATATCAGCACTATAATCATTCTTTATTGATGTAAGCTGCCAATCATTTTTGTTGGCAAGCATGCCTAATTCTATAAGCTTGTGTTTATCAGCATGAGATTGAAAAGAGAAACAACCATATTTGTAAGGTACAAACTCATAACTTTGTTTTTCTTCGTATTGTGTAAATAAAAATAAATATTTTTGAAAATCTATACTTGAAAGACGTCCTCCAAATTCTTGAAGCAAGGCTAACAATAGTTTTTGCCGTTTGAATAAGGTTTTGCCTTTTACTGTCTTCATAATGTTATTTCTGTATCTGATTGACGTAGATGAATTTGAAAAAAACACTCAAATTTCAACAAGTGCGCTGGTTTATGATTTGCTTAAAAGCAAACAAATGAAATTATAGCACAAAAAAACATTTACGCACGGATAAAATAACCAATAAACTGTTTATTTTCAGTTATTTATGCTGTTTTTTCTTTGGAAAAATGCACTATGTTGTGCTATAATAAAAGCAGCTTTTCATATCCGTATTTCATTTCAATTATTTTCCTTAGAAAAGATAAAAAACATGCTTAATAAAGTAACTTTAATCGGCTATCTTGGTGCCAATCCTGAAAGTAGAACAATGGCATCTGGTGCAGAGGTAGTGAATTTTCGTATAGCCACATCTCAGAGCTATACAGATAAAAAAACAGGTGAAAAGGTAGATAAAACAGAATGGCATTCTGTCGTTGTTTTTAATCCGCATCTTGCAAAGGTTGCGCTTCAGTATCTGAGTAAAGGTTCCAAGGTTTATGTTGAAGGTCAATTACAGACACGTAAATGGCAAGATAAAAGCGGGCAAACACGTTACACAACAGAAATTGTCTTGCCGCAATATAGGGGTGAATTAAAGATCCTTGATAGTGCTCAAAAGTCTGATCCTGACATGGCTATTCAAGAGCAAGCAACGACATGGGAGAATAGTAGGCAGGAGCAATATTTAGAAACAACTTTGAATGATAGAATCCCGTTTTAATTAGAAGATTTGCTTACGAAAAAATGAGGAAAGTCTAAAATGACTATTCAGTATGTTGTTACAAAACAAGAGATAGATTCGTTAAAAAGTTACGCAATGTATATTCGGCATTTTAATACGGCCATAGGTATTTTGTTAGGGACGTTCATAACTTTAGTCTTGGGGCTAATATGTGATGAAACCTATTTAGAAGTGAAAGTAATAGTTTGTTGTACAATGTTTGTTTTCCTTATGTGGTTCTTTTTATTGAAGTTGGAGACGCAGTCCAAGATAGAGAAAGTTTGGGAATGCATTAAAAAAGACGTGTGATGGAATAAATGAAAAAACGTAAGAAACGGGGAAGACCTAGAATAGAAGGTCAAATAAGAGAACCCAATGGACGTATTTCACGTGCAAAAACACCTGATAAGTCTTCATATCAACAGACACTTGAAATGCGTGCCAAGCGTTATGGGATAAGTATTCAAGATGCGAAAAACCCGATTATGGGCACTTATGTAGGGCGGTTATATTTATTGGAAAAAAAGATTAATCAAGATCAGTATGATGCGTCACAGCAGTATATTCAGGTGCTAAACAATTATCGGTGTGCGAAACAATTGCCGGGTGCGGTTTATGATGGAATCACTACTAATCACGATCAAGAAAGTCTTGAAAAATGGATTGAAGTAGCAACTGATCGCTATAAAGCGATGCAAGAGGTTATCAGAGAAACACAGGAATTATATCGTCAATATAATCTTCATGCTGCGTTGCAGTATATCGTTATAGAAGATCAACAACTGCCATATCTTGTCAGTTCTCTACGCATGGCTCTCAATGCTCTTCAGAAATATTGTCCGGAAAAGAAAAAAACTTCGTAAGCTTTAAGCTTCAATGTGGTTTTCAAATAATATGGATAGTTGGAACTTTACTAACATCTGTCTCATGTTCAGCATGCCAAGCATCATAAGCTGCTTGCATACGCAACCAGACAGCAGCACCATCCCCAAATAATTTACCTAGACGAGCTGAAACGGAAGGAGAAACTGGTTTTTTTGTTTTCAAAATATCATAAAGATGTTGGCGCGATATCCCAAGCATTTGTGCAATTTCTAATTTTGTTTTGCCAGTTGCCGGAATAATTTCTGCCAATAAATCGCCTGGATGAGAAGGACAGCGGTTTCTTTTGCATTGTACAGGAATATCATTCATAATTTTACTCCTAGTGATATTGTTCAAGATTAACACGATAAGCATTGCATGAGTCAAATTCAAATGTGATGCACCACGGTCCATTCACATGTACAGTGTAACGAGTGGGGTGAAATCCAATCAAAGCATGAAAATTAAATCCTGGAAGATTCATGTCTTCGGGTTTTTCAGCAACATCTAAACGGTCAAGACGAACAATGATCCGTTTAAAAAGTCTTTTGTCAATTTTGGATGAACTTCCCATTTCAAATAATTCAGCCAATGTCTTGCTTTTAAACGTCTTAATCATGCTATTTTTATAGTATAAAAGAGCAGCTATGTCAACAAATAGCTTACACTTTTAAAATAATAAAATAAAATCGTTATTTTTTAGTTGACTTTGCTAAAAGAATGGTATTTAATGACAATACGGCTTTAGTCGTATTATGCTCAAAATTCATTATTTGTGTAAGTTCTTCTTGTTGTTAATGTTTCTGAAAGCCCCGTGAAATCGGGGTTTTTTGTTAAACAACTCAAATTTAGTCACTCCTATTTATTGACATACATTTATTGACCTCACTTCTCTTTCCTCCTGAGAGTGAGGTTTTTTTTATATCTCAATTTCTCCAAAGGAATAACCCATGGAAAAAGTACAAGTAGTCATCACAAGACCTATGTGTGTTCTTGGTGATAACAAAGCCACCGTTCGTTTTGAGCCTTCCACAAAAAGTAATCCATTCGTTGAGGTTTCTTATCAGGTTTACTGTCGTCTTAAACGCGCTGGTGCTGCCAAAGTTTATCAAGAATGGAAAGCACAAACCGTTAATGAAAAACCAGAGCCTAATGAACAAGAGGTTTCTGTAAATGTAGATACGCAAGAGGTTACACAGGTCGTTGAAGAAGTTGAACAAACTGTTGATGAAAAACTAGAGCTTGGTAAGCAAGAAGTTTCTATACAAGAGTCTCATGAGCAAGAGGTCTCTGTAGATGTAGATACGCAAGATACTGAACAGACTACTGAAGAAGTTGAACAAACACCTATAAAATCTGACAAACAGTCTCCAAAAGCAAAAACTTCTAAATCCACAACGCGTGCGACAAAGAAAGCTTAAACTGTGAAATCAAATAGCCATGCAAAGCAAGTTGAACGCTTTGCTGAGACTGCTCAAAATTATATCACGCGCTTAACAAGCATTTTAGCAGAGCCAGATACTGAAGTTAGGCAGGCCTTTGACAGTTTTTTAGCAAAATTACGTGATGATTTAAATAACACGACCACAGAAGGCGATGCGATTGAGATGCTTGCACAACATATTATCACGCTTCCTGTGTTTAAAGTGTTGTTTGAAGAATACCAGTTTACTCGTGAAAATCCTGTGTCACGTGCTATACAGCGTGTACTTGACGCGCTTAAAGAAGCTAACTTTGAGCAAGAGTCTAAAGATCTTGAAAAATTTTACGATAGTGTAAAATTACGGGCCTGTGGACTTACCGATCCACAAGAAAAGCAAAAATTGATTTTAGAGATTTATGAAAAGTTTTTCCGTTATGCATTTCCACTCACTGCTCAAAAACTAGGTATTGTCTACACTCCCATTGAAGTTGTCGATTTTATTATTCATTCAGTAAATGAAGTATTACAAACTGAATTTGGCAAAACACTTGGTTCACCTGGTGTTAAGATTATGGACCCGTTTACGGGAACGGGAATTTTTATCACACGACTTTTACAATCTGGACTGATTAAAAAAGAGGAGATGGAATATAAGTTCCGTCATGAGATTTATGCCAATGAAATAGTACCGTTAGCATACTATATCGCGGGCATTAATATTGAAGCCACATACCATAGCATTATGGGTGGAGATTATGTGCCATTTGAGGGGCTTTGTTTAACCGATACATTCCAGCTTTATGAGCGACAGCAGGAAAAAGACCTGCTTACCCCTTAGAATTGTTTCAACGGGTAATTACTGTAAGTCTAGAAACAATGAAAATTGTTCGTCATCTTCCAAAATTGGAAATGAGAGAAATTGAAGATACTCAAAAAACTATACACTAAAAAGGATTAGGTTTTGGGGTTAAAGATCCATGCCAAGTGGTATCTGCAACAGGCAGAAAATACTTTTACGAGTCTTCAAGCCCCACGTCTTCATTGGGCATTACGTAATGCTATTAACACCACAGCAAAGCAAGTTGAACGTTTTGCAGAAAAGAAAGTGGCAGAGGATGCTTCAATTCCAACAAAGCGCGTTAAGAAAGGTGTCTACATTAGCGGCAAAGCTACAGCTAAATTTCTTGAAGCAGATATCATTGGTTCAGCTTCACTATTGCCTCTTAAAATTTTTAAGGCAAGGGAAACGAAACGTGGCGTGATTTATAAAATCTTTGGCAAAAAAGAGGTTATGCCCCATGGTTTTATCCGAGGTGGGAAATTTCCAGAGCGTGTCAATTTAAAAATGGGAGGACATGTCTTTATGAGAACCTCTGGAGATAAATTCCCCATTGCAAAACAAGACGGCACCTCGATTGCTTATGTCATGTCTAAACCAAAGGTCTCAAGTTCTATTGAACACCACGCACGTGAGAGACTAACCAAAAACATCCAGAGCCAAATTGCTCGACAAGAATATATGGTCAATCAAAAGGCCCCACGCCCTTAAACTATACCAATTATATAAAAGCATATGATGATGATTTTAATGTTTCAAACCAAATTATCGGAAGAAAAGTTTTTAAAAGGTACTTTCCAGTGGGGTAGGTGTGTTGCGGGGCAATCAAGCGCGACATATCGCTAGCGACAGAATTTTTAAATAACTGTACATTGTACACATAACCTATTGATAAATAAAAATTATCATACACTACCATTCCTTCAATGATGAGGTAGTTTCTAAACCATAATATTCAATCACGGTAAAATATGAATAAAAAGAATAGAGAAGGATTGTCAGCTCGAGCGTTTGCAAAGAAGATGGGCGTTTATCCTAATGCGGTTATTGCCCGTTTTAAGACGGGGAAGTTTGATGAAGCGCTTTATGATGACGGTTCTATCAATGAAAAATTAGCAACAGCTTTATGGAATGAGAATCCCACCAAGCAAGCCTATATTGTAGGCGATGATGGAAAGCCTCGCACAAAGACAAAGCAGGATTCTATAGAAGGGGCTAATGAACACAAGATAAAACTCCAGAGAATGCAAATTGCACTTGAAAGTGAAACGATTGATCTTGAGCAGAAAAAAGAAACAACACTTGACCGTGAAGAAGTAAGGAGAGGAGCACGTAATTTTGGAAGAGCTTATCGTGATATCATGCTGCATTTTCCTCATCGTTACGGTGCGCGTATTGCAGCAAAGGTTGAGTGTAATGCCGCAAGTCTGATTGGTGCCATTGATCACTATATCCGAGAAGCTTTACAGGAAATCATAAAAGTTCCCGTTCCTTTCCATGATCAAGACCCTCCCGATCATAAGGAAGAGAAGAATGACTGATACAGGAGAAGGTTTTTTTTATTTTCATGCCAGTCAAGCGTGTCAACCAGATCCTCCCTACACAGTTTCACAATGGGCAGATAAAAACCGTTATTTAAGTACAGTAGCCAGTGCTGAACCTGGATTATGGAGGACCAAACGTACCCCTTATTTACGGGAAATCATGGACAATCTTTCCTCTTACGTCCCAATTGAAAAAACAGTGGTGATGAAAGGTGCACAGATTGGTATGTCAGAGGCTGGCTTGAACTTTTGTGGTTATGCTATTCACCATAGTCCTGGTCCTGTTCTTTATGTGATGCCTACAGTTGAGATGGCAAAGAAAGTATCTAAGACCCGTCTTGACCCTATGATTAAGGCCAGCCCTGCATTAAGCGAACGTATCTCTCCTGCCCGCGCTAGGGATAGTGGGAATACAATGTTTTCGAAAGAATTTGATGGTGGGGTATTAATGCTTACAGGAGCCAATAGTGCTGCTGGCTTGCGATCAATGCCTATTCGTTATTTGGTTCTTGATGAAGTTGATGGCTATCCATTGAATGTTGATGGAGAAGGAGATCCTGTCAATCTTGCTGAAGCACGTACCGCAACTTTTATTCAACGAAAGATTTTTAAATTATCAACACCAACTCATCGTGACACAAGTCGTATAGCTAAAGATTTTGTCCTAGGAGATCAGAGATATTACAATATTCCTTGTGATGGATGTGGTACACTTCAACCCATTGTCTGGTCACAAATTAAATGGCCCAAAGGGGCTCCTGAACAGGCTGTATTTGTTTGTGCACATTGTGGTCATGAGCATGCTGAGCACCGTAAGGAAGATTTATTATCTGAAGAAAGGGGTGCTTGTTGGATACCAACAAAAGAGCCAATTAGACCTCGTTTGCGCTCTTACCATATCTCAGCACTCTATTCACCTTGGATGACATGGGGAGAGTGTGCTCTCAAATTTTTAGAAGCTAAAAATGATCCTGCACTTTTACAGACTTTTGTTAACATCATTCTAGGTGAACCATGGGAAGATAAATCAGGAGAAGTCATTGATCCAGATAGCTTGTATGCCCAACGTGAAGATTATCCTCTTGCCCCTGCCAAAGCAGTCCTCCTCACAGCAGGCGTTGACGTACAAAATGATCGCTTAGAACTTGAAGTTGTAGGTTGGGGACGTGGTGAAGAAAGTTGGAACATTGATTATCAAGTCTTCCCTGGTGATCCCTCTTCTCTAGACGTTTGGGATCAATTGGATGAGTATCTTCAAAAACGATGGCCCCATCCTGGTTTCAAAGACGGAATAGAAATAGCAGCAGCTTGTATTGATACAGGGGGTAACCATACACAAGCCGTTTACAATTATGTACGTCCTCGTGAAGGTAGACGTATCTGGGGCATTAAAGGACATGCAGGATCACGCCCTGTATGGCCACGTCGCCCCAGTAAAAACAACAAAGGACAGATTAATTTATATATCGTTGGTGTTGATTCAGCAAAAGATACCATCACAAGGCGCTTTAAAAAATCAGGTCCTGAAGCATCAGGAGCTGGTGCAACGCACTTTCATAAAAACCTTGATAGAGAATATTTTGAGCAACTCACTGCTGAAAAAAAGGTCATCAAATATTTCAAAGGTCATCAGCGGATAGAATGGCATAAAAGTGAAACAGCAAGAAACGAGGCTCTCGATTGTAGGGTTTATGCTTATGCTGCCTTACAGGGTCTGATTTTAGCAGGTCTCAATCTTAATAAAGAAGTCGACATCTTAGAAGAGCGTTTGAAAAACATTGAAACTTCTTCAACCACAGTACCAAAAAGACTGAGACCAGAACCTGAAAAAAAACAAACCGTAATAAAAAGAAACCCTTATATGCAACGAGGTTGGGGATGGTAATCCATGTATGAGAAATCAAAGCAAATAAACTGGAAATATGAAAGACTTGCACAGCTTAAAAAACGACGAGAACAACTGGAAAATGCACTTTATTCAGGTGCGCAATCTGTGCGCCACGGCGATAAGCAAGTCAATCATCGTTCGACTGAAGATATACGCAAAGCCCTTACAATGTTGACTGAGGAAATAGCCCTTCTTGAAGGATACAAGCCTTCATATGTTTATTATCTTAACGCATCACGAGGCTATTAATGGCAAATTCTCTTATGCATCAAGTCAATCATAACCCGCATTTTGAAGCAGCAAGCCGTAGCCGTCGATTGAGTGGATTTGATCCTGTCAAAAAACATATCAATAAAGCCGTTGAAGAATGTGGTGATACAATCGTCGCTCGTTCAAGATGGCTCTATGACAATGAATGCCTTTACGGATCTGCAGCGGATGAATGGGTTTCAGCAGCAGTGAGTGATGGGATTAAGCCTTATCCTAAAATTGAAGGGTTTCAAGAAGAAAAGAAAAAGCTTCTTGATCTTTGGTGGCAATGGGTCGATGAGGCTGATTATGATGAAGATGCTAGCTTTTATGGCCTCCAAGAAATGATTGCTCGTGAGGTTTTTTTAACCGGTGAGTGTTTTGTAAGACTACATTATATCGATTTTTATGAGCGCTCACGTGTCCCGCTTCAATTGCAGATTTACCCCACAGAAATGCTGGACTTGACTTATAACGGACCAGCAGACATTAAAGGCAACACCATTCGTATGGGAATTGAATTTAATGCAAAGGGCAAACGTGTTGCTTATCATTTTTGGAAGCGTCACCCTTACGATGATCATCAGGTAACTCAGGTATTTACAGATCAAGAGCGCGTTAGAATCCCTGCTGAAATGGTTATTCATATCAAAGAACCTCGCATTGCAAAACAACTGCGTGGGTGCCCTAAAGCCACGCGTTGTATGACGAAACTCTTTCAGCTTGAATGCTATGACGATGCAGAAATTGAAAGAAAAAGAACAGCCGCTCTTTTTGCTGTCTTTATCACAGGATCAAATCCTGGTGATATGGTAGCACCAGGCAATCATGATGAAAACAAATCCGCAACATCCTCACAGGCACCACCAGATCTGCCCATAACAGAACCTGGTGCAACACTTTATATGGGAGAGAATAGAGATATTAAATTCTCCAACCCTGTGGAAGTTGGAGGCTCTTATGAAGCCTTTCAATATCGCAATACTTTAAAAATTGCATCAGCTTTAGGCATACCTTATTCTGTTCTTACAGGTGATGTCACACGAGGGAACTTTTCTAATGTGCGCACATCTATTATTCAATTTAGACGTCAGGTTAAAAAATGGCGTGAACACATCATCGCCTTTCAGTTCAATCGCGTTGTCTGGGAACGCTTTGTTCAATTGGCTGTGCTTGCTGGGTGTGTTGAATTACCAGGATGGGAAGAAAATCCCTTAGCATGGACCCAATGTGAAAGCTTTGCAGCCCCTCTTGAGATGATTGATCCCAATAGAGATATTGCAGCTGAGAAAGAAGAAATCCGAGCAGGTTTAAAAACACGACGCATGGCACTTGCTGAGCGTGGTTTTGATATTGATACCATTAATGCAGAATTGGCAGAAGAGCAAAAATGCGCGCAGGCACTTGGATTATCATTCGACACAGATGGTGACAATCCTTCTACTGGTTTGAGTGACGCTGACGAACCTGATGAAAGTGATCTCAACAAAGAGGCGCATGAAGATGAAGAATAATATTGATATGCCCTTTTTGGTTTCACGACTTTTTAATGTACCGCATATGCTTGTCCCTACAAAGTTTGATGTCATTCTCAATGCTATGACACCACGCCTTTTTAAGGGAGATAAATTTCCCCCTGGAGCATTTTCTCAAGAGGATCCTATCTTGCAAACTCCCCCAGAGACTTATGTGGTTAAAAATCATGTGGCTATTCTTCCGGTTCATGGCACGCTTGTACGTCGTGGTGCATGGCTTAGTGCTGCGTCAGGATTAACCTCTTACAATGGTTTGCAGGCCTCTTTTCAAGAAGCCATTGAGCAACCTGATGTTCGTGCAATTCTATTGGATATTGATAGTGGTGGTGGTGAAGCAGGTGGTGTTTTTGATTTGGTTGATGCGTTTCGTGCGCTTTCACAACAATACAATAAACCCATTTGGGCACATGCCAATGAAATGGCCTGTTCAGCAGCTTACGCCATTGCTTGTGCAGCTTCTCAAATCTGGGTTGCACGCACGGGAATTGTTGGGTCAATTGGGGTTGTATGTGCTCACCTTGATCAGTCTCGTGCTGATGAAATGGACGGATATAAATGGACTTTTGTCTATGAAGGGGATCACAAAGTTCACGGAAATCCTCATGAACCATTGGCTGATAAAGCCCTTGAAAAAATGCAAGCAGATTGTGCGCTTCTGTATGACATGTTTGTCGATTTAGTTGCACAAAACAGACCTACGAGTGCTCAAGCGATCCGAGACACGAAAGCAGAGACATTTATAGGCACCCAGGCTGTAGAGCTTGGGTTAGCAGATGCGCAAGGCACATTTGCACAAGCTTTGGAAGCTCTAACCGCTTCCATTCAATAACTCTGAATATGAAATCAAACGAAGGAATTAAATATATGGTGAATCTATTACGTACAAGATATCGCGCCAAAGATGATGGTGAGCTTTCCGCACAATTGCCTGCAGGAGAGGAAAGCGAAAAGATTGAAGTTTCTGCAGAAGTAAGCACTGTCGACATTGGTGTTAACGCTGAGGTCTTTAATGAAGACAAGGATGCAGTTATTCAAGCGGCACTTGAACAAGAAAGAAAGCGTGCTCAGAGCTTTATGACTCTGGAAAAGCAAGCTCAGCGTCTAGGTGTTTCTTTTAATGCCGCACAAGCTATTCAAGATGGTATGAGCTTAGAGGAAGCAAAGAGCATTATTCTAGCTAATGCTACCTCACAAAGCGAATCCTTAGTTGTATCGCCTTATGCACCCCATCCGGAAGGAAATACTCAGGCAAATATTTATGCAAAATGGGATAAAGTTTGGAGAACAATACAATGAGTAAAGTTTTTTATGAAGGCCCTCGTGATAGCGCTTATCTTGGGCATTATAACCCTGACATGTCAAACGAGGAAGTAATCTTTGCAAAAGGATCTGAAATCGCAGCAGGAACCGTCATGGGAATGGTGACCACAACGGGCAAATATGTGCCGTTTAATCCCGATGCATTAGATGGCAGTGAAATTCCAGCGGGCATTTCTTATGCCAATGTTGATGTCTCACAAAGCGATCAACGAGCAACGATTACAGTGCGTTTATGCACGGTAAAAGCATCTGAACTGATATGGCCTGAAAAAATTGATGAAAAGAAAAAGGAAACAGCCATTCAGATCTTAGAAAAAAATAACATTCTATTGCGATAGGAGACATACAAATATGGATATAAGTTTTTTTAATCACAACGCATTCTCAATGGCAACAATGATGAAAGCGATTGAGAATTACGCGTTTAAACCTGATCTGATTGGTTCACTTAACCTTTTTGAGGAAGTTGAGACAAACAAGACAACAGTTGGCATTGAGAGACGTGACAACAAATTATCACTCATTCCAACAAGTGAACGCGGCTCACCTTTAATAGAAGCAGGTAGAGATAGTCGCAACGTTCGGTTTTTTCCAACAACACGTATTGCTAAAAGCGACACAATAAAGGCGGAAGAAATTCAAGACCGCCGAGAGTTTGGTACAGAAGACCAGCTTGAAACAGCGATGAAATTTATCGCTAAAAGGCAAAAGAATCTGATTGGGGAAATTGAACTGACCTGGGAAAATATGCAGCTTGGAGCTATTCAAGGTATTGTTCTCGATGCTGATGGATCAGTGCTTTATGATTGGTATAAGGAATGGGGGATCACACCACCAGAGCCTATTGATTTTAAACTAAATGAGGACACAACCGATGTTTCTTATATGGTTAATCAAATTCGCATCAAGATGGTTAAAGCTTCAGGCAATACATTTTCCACTCGTTCACGAATTATTGGGTTTTGTGGAGATGAATTCTTTTTCAAGTTAAAAAATCACAAAACAATTCGTGAAACTTATCTCAACACATCTTTAGCACAAACATTAAATAGTACAGCAGGTATCGCAACGCCTGGAGCTATTGAATTAGGAAGCTTTGGAAGTTTTGATTTTGCTGGTGCGACGTTTGTTAATTACTGCAACATTCATGATTATAATATGAATACTAAATCCAAGACAAAACGAAGCATAGGTATTAAGCCTGATGAATGTCAATTTGTTCCTGTTAATGTGCCTGGTGTATTCCAAAAAACATTTGCTCCGGGTGAAAGTTGGAAGGTTGTTAATACAGTCGGTAAACCTCTTTATCCTACACTTGTTATAGATCGCGATAATGACGCGTGGGTGAGAGCTGAAGTATACAGTTATCCACTCTTCATTTGCGCGCGTCCTGAAATGCTCTTCAAGGCAGTAATGAAGGCGCAATAAAATGCAATGGCATGGGCTGCTCAGTCAAATGATTGAAGATGTACGTAACACTTTTGGGCAGCCCGTGATCTATACACGAAAAAAAACAGGGCAATCTTTTCATATCACAGCGATTTACAGCATTAAGCATGCTGAACAAGAAGCGGGGGGAAGAGTCAAAACAACAATCCCAAGGAAAGAACTTGATATCTGCATCAACGATATTGGTGGAGTACAACCTGAACTCGGAGATCATATTGTTTTGCTTGCTTCCCAGGAGAATTTTTCTGTCGCAAATGTGCAAGCGTCGGAATCCAATATGTACAAGCTTATCCTACGCGAAGAATCTGTCGTAAACAGGAGCTAAGATGCATCCACGAGATACATTAAGAGAGACGTTTGTTGAGTTGATCAAATCTGGCAAGACATCGGCTGGTGATGAAGTTTACAATATGCGAGACTTTAATTTTTTTAATGAAGAGCATCCGTTTGTTAATGTATCGACCCCAAACGAAACGATAGAAGATGGGCATGATTATGGAGCAAGACGACGTATTTTAACGGTTGATGTTGAATGCTATGACACGAGAGACAATGGAGCACGCTTTGTTGATCAATTAGCCTGGGAAATAGAAACGATTTTCCATAGCAATCCCAGTCTTAACAACACAGTTGAAAACTGTCGCTTACAAAATATTACCATGGCTTTTGGAGATAACGGTTCCTTAGCATTACATGGCTCTATTTTAACCTTTGAAGTCACTTATGTAACCAATATCCCTCCTGAAGAAGAAGGTACTGTCTTTTTGAACCTTGTGTAGGCTTTGATCCCGATACAGGGCCTAACAATAAGGACAAGTATCAAACTGTTGGAAACTCCCCATGTTAGAGCGACGTGATAGCGAAATCACAGATTTAAAAAGACGTGTGGCCAATATGGTTATGGTAGGCAAGATTAGCCACGTTGATCATAAAAACGCACGCTATCGTGTTCAAAGTGGTAATATTATAAGTGATTGGATTCCAGATACACAGGCCCGTGCAGGAAAAACCCGCTCCTATGAAGGACGTGATGTGGGTGAGCAAGTTATTGTCCTTTCCACATCAGGTGATTTATCACAAGGGATGATTATTGGCTCTATTCATACAGATGCCAATCAAGCAGCTGATAAGGGCAATATTCATACAACCATATACCCTGATGGCACAACGGTTGAATATGACGATGAGACAAGCACTTACTCATTGACAATTAAGTCAGAAGGCAAATTCATTTTAACGATATCTGATGGCGTTTCTATAAAAGGTGAAGGGGGTGAATTAGAAATCACCGCTCCAGATGGCATAAAGATTATCTCAGAAAGTGATATGACTTTAAAAGCAGATGGAAACATGACACTGGAGGCAGAGGGAGATGTTTCTATCAAATCAAGTGGCAGCGCATCTCTTGAGTCAGGCAGTCATATGTCCCTTAAATCAAGTAGTGGTACCTCTCTCAAAGCAGGTGGCGAGGTATCTGTTAAATCAAGTGGGTTAAAGCATAATAGCGTTAACGTCGGAAGCGGCCATAAACACCCTGGTGTTACATCTGGTAATGCTATGACGGGAGGCCCCATTTGAGTGTAGGAATGAATTGTGAAACAGGCAAATCCATGGTCGGAGTTGATCACTTGCGTCAATCCATCATGGATATTTTAATGACACGGATAGGTACACGGGTCATGCGTCGTGATTATGGATCACGTGTTCTTGATCTGATTGATGATCCAATCAATGAAACCTTTAAGGTTGCCATTTATGCAGCCGTTGCAGAGGCTTTAGATAGATGGGAGCCTCGTTTGAAGCTTCAACAAGTGAATTTAACTTCTGTTGAACCGGGAAAAGTTTCCATGTCCTTTGAAGGAATTTACCTCTCTTCAGGAAAGCCCATCACGATGGAAGGATTGCAGATAGGATGAATGAGGATTTCATAAAACCAGAAATCATTCCAGAGCTTTCTATTGAAGAAATACGTGCTGCTTGTCTTAAGAGTTTAAAACAGCTTTTACCCAATTACACACCTTTGGAAAGTGATCCAGCGGTTAAAATCATTGAGGTTGCAAGTTACAGAGAGTTTCTCTTAAGGCAGCGTATTAATGAGGCTGCACGTAACACCGTTCTTGACTTTGCAAAGGGAGAAGCTCTTGATGCTTTAGGTGAGTGGCATGGTGTTGAACGCTTAGAAGGTGAAAGCGATGACAGCTATCGTGAACGCATTAAGCTTCGTGTACGGGCTGGTAAAGGGGGTGGAACAGAGCCTTATTACAGATATTTCGCCTTATCAGCAGATAACCGTGTGAAGGATGCGATCATTTATCGAAAAGGAAGAAATCCTACCATTCACGTGGCTATTTTTGGCAAGAATGAGCAAGGAACAGCGAGTGAGGATTTATTACAAAGAGTCAAAGAAGTACTGACGGATAAAAGTGTGATTATGACCAATGATACCATTGAAGTTCACGCTGCGGTAACAAAGGTTTTAGATTTAGAAGCAGATGTTTGGCTCTTACCTGAAATTTCTTTAGAGATCTTAACCCAAATGGAAGCAAATTTACGGGCAGCTTGGAAGAAAGAGCAAGCCCTTGGTCGTGAGTTGAGTTCATCATGGTGGATTTCAAAACTGATGATCCCTGGTGTGCAAAAAGTCATTGCTGTTAACCCAACAAATGATATTGCCGTCTCCAGTGAAGAGGTTTTAGCCATTGGTAAAGTAACACTCAATTTCAAAGGGCGTCTATAGTAATGCTTGGGTGCTTACTTCCAACAAACACAACACAATTTGAAAAACGCCTTGCCGATGCTTGTGACTTTCATAAAGACATTGAAGATTCAATCAATTTTATCTCTCGTGCAAAGCTTGATATCATAGACCCAAGCTTCTTGCCATGGTTGGTTGAAGAATATGGGCTTGGAGAACTAACATCTTATGTTCCGGATTTCTCTGTTTTGCTTGAAACGGGACCGGAGTGGCAGCGGATACGTGGATCTCTAAAAGCTATTGATAAAGGGCTTGAATGGTTAGATCTTAGTGCACATTTCGTAGGAGCATGGCCAGAGCGAAAATGGTGGAATTCATTTCAGCTTTATTTTGATCAATTGCCTGACACAGACAAACTTAAAGCCATTGAAGGGATCGTCAAGCTTTCTGAATGTTTACGTTCTGATTTTTGGCGTGGTATTCATGGTTATGACGCTCCCATTGTAGAAGGAAATATATCTCGCTTAGATGACAGCATGTTTGACTCTCAAAGCGGTGTGTGCGTGACAGAAAGCGGCACAGTATTTTCCTTTGGGCGTTCTACAGAAATAAGCCTCACTTTAACTGAAGAAGACGGAAAGCTCATTGGCAATTGGATTGATGATCAAGAAGAGCTCGTTTGGGAAGGTTTAGATTATCCATGGGATGTGATGGACTTCCCTTGGGTGTCAGTGGGGAAAAACGAGCGTGACATACTCATGGCGGGTTGGTTTAAAGGTCGCACCCTTTATCTGGCTTTAAGAGATAACAATAATAAGCTGATTGGTTATCGAAGATGTAACATTGTCCAGCAAGTGACAAGAGTTTCAGATGGAGTTTACAGTTATTCAGGTCATCGCTTTACACCCTTTATAAAGGGTACAAAAGTTTTGCTTGCAGCACGAACACAGTTTGATGATATCAACGATAAACAAGCAGCGTTTGTTTCCGTTTTCGTGCATGCGGCTCCTGCAAAACATATCTCGCCTGGCAAACTATGGTTAGAGCCTGATGAGCTTATTGATGGCGTGGAGATTCTCAAAACCCCTGTCTCTCTATCTTTACGTAAAGACGTTCGTGAACAATTCAAAATTTTATTGAGGTTTTAATATGGAGCATGAAAGCGGTTTGCCGTTTGCAATTGACCGATCTGTAGGCAAAGACGAGCAACAAAGCGTTGTATTCTATGGAGAACGTTCCTTTATTCAAAGTGCAGAACTCAATGAAGTTCAAACCATTATTCGTGGCCGTCATGATCGCTTAGGAAGACTTGTCGCTAAAGAAGGTGACCGTATTGAACGTGCCGATGCTTTTGTTGATCAAGAGACTAAAAAAGTTACTTTGACAGAAGGGAAAATCTTTATCGCAGGGGATATCTTCCCTGTATCAGAAACCATTTTAAACAATGTCCCCATGCTTGGACGTGTAGAGATCGGTGTAAAGCTTCAAAAACAATGGATAACACATGAAGATGATCCACAGTTATTAGGTCAAATTCCAGGCACATTGGCAGAAGGTGAACCAGGGGCAGCAAGGGAAACAGCAAAGCTTGTATGGGCTTTGGAAAATGACAAACAAGAAGGTGTTTTCTTCCCTGTCTATGTCTTGCAAGATGGCACTTTGATTGATCAAAAGCCCCCTTCATTGTTAGAGCCTGCTTTGCAAGCTATTGCAACTTATGACCGTGCTCATGGGCATTATATTGTCAATGGTTGTCGGGTGACGGCCTTAGGACAAAATGACGGCAAACAAATATTTAGTATCGAAGAAGGTGAAGCCAATATTAATGGCTTTAAACATAAACGCCTTGCTGCTTTAAGGCATGAAGAGCCAGAAGACTACTGTGAAGGCATAGTGCCAAGTGAAACACATCTCTTTACATCCAAGAAAGCCAAGGCAACTAAATCGGAGAAGACAAGCTTTACGTTTGAAACTTATTATTTTCCCATTGCGACTGTTCACTCTATTCTACTCACAAAAGAAAAGACAACCAATGTCACACGCGGTGCGGTAGCCTCAGGGCGTGATGGGGTTCCCGATAAAAGTATTGTGAGTTTTGTTAAGGTGACTCAGGATAAAAAGGACTTTAAAGAAGGCGTAGACTTTAAAAAGACGGGTGATACGATTGACTGGTCTTTATCCGGTGATGAACCTAAACCAGGTAGCACTTATGAGGTTACCTATCACTATCGTGCAAAGGTGGATGCTGATAAAATTACAGCGCGGGAAATTACTGTCACGGATGGTGCTGAAGGTGGAGATATTATTGTCAGTTACACCTACAAACTGCCTCGTATTGACCGCATAGGCTTAAATGCTCAAGGGAATGTGGTTTATATTCAAGGAATTTCAGCAGACAATCCCATAGCACCTAGTGTTCCTGATGATATCTTATCGCTTGCAACGATCACAAACAATTGGCTTGATTATCCACGTGTCGATAATAATGGCACACGTGTTGCCCCTTATGCTGAAATGTGGCGCTATTTTAACCGTGTTCTTGATCTTGATCGGTTGTTACAGCTTGAAAAGATTAAGAGCAATGTTGATTCAAAAGAACCTGTCTCCAAAAAAGGGATGATTGCCGATCCTTTTCTTGATGACAGCCTTCGTGATGAAGGAATCGAGCAAACAGGTGCCATAGGTCAGGGTTTATTACGCCTTGCGATTGAACCTACATTTTACTACGCTCCTTTAAATGAGCCTGTCACCCTTGATTGGGAGAATGAAGTGATCATTGCGCAAGAGTTGATGACTGCTTGCGAGAAAATCAATCCTTATCAAAACTTTGACCCATTGCCAGGCACACTCGCTCTCACCCCTGCAACGGACTTCTGGCGTGTTCAACGCACGGATTGGCTTTCAGGTGTAACAAATGAACTGTCTATGGGCAGCCGTCCTGGGGGTGGTCGTACTACAGAAACGAAGGATGAACTGGTCAGTACACATCAAGAGCAAATTGATTTCTTAAGACAAATTGATCTCAACTTTAAGATTGAAGGCTTTGGTAAAGGAGAGGTTTTAGAAAGTCTGACATTTGATGGCGTTAGTGTTTTACCAAAAGAGACGCTTACTGCCAATGCTCAAGGCATTATTGAAGGGAAGTTTAAAATTCCTAAAGACATTACAGCAGGAACAAAGAACGTCATTGCTGTTGGTACAGGAAAAACAACGGCTACAGGCCTTTTCACAGGGCAAGGTGTGATTGATGTGCAGGTTATGCGGCGTGTCACAACAGTGCGTGTATGGAAAAAATCTGATCCACAAGCACAAGTCTTTACACCTGATGAAACGCGGCAAATAACAGGTATTGATTTCCATATTTGCAAGATTGGTAATCGTGCGCATGATTTGATGGTAGATCTTGTTACAACAGACAATGGCTACCCTACAGCGGACATTCAAGCACAAGCTTTATTCTCAATGAAAGAGGCTGAAACGGGATGGGCTGCAGCACGCTATAGTGTTCCATTAACCGTGCTTAATGATCGTTTAACCGCCTTTGTCATTAAAACAGATGATGGCGATCATTCTGTTTCATTAGCAAAACTTGGAGATTTTGACGAAGAAAACCAAAGATATGTTTCTAGCCATCCTTATATCACAGGTCCTCGTTTTTCTTCTGTAAATGCGCAAACATGGACAGCTCATCAAGATGAGGCCTTAGCATTTCGTGTACTTGCTGCTCGTTATACACAAACAGAAAAAACTGTCGATTTAGGTGAGTTTGATCTCAAAGAATGTTCTGATTTACAGGTGCGTGCAGCGATTGAATTGCCTTCCAGTGAATGTTCTGTCATCTTTGAAATTGAACGCAACAACGGCACAATTTATCAACTCTTACCGTTCCAATTGCTGAGTTTAACGGAATATATCAGTGAAAAAGTCCAGTTACGTGCCATTTTAAAAGGGACCGGGAAGCTATCGCCAGTGTTGTTTGCTCCCATTGAATTGATCGCGGGCAAGATTAGAAAAGAAGCAACCTATGTCACACGTGCTTTTTCCTTTGGAGAAAAGTCGAGACTAACCAGTTATATTAAAACTTTTTTACCAGGCGGTTCGACTTTCAAAATGGAGCTGCAACTGGATGATGGTGATTTCACTTCCCTAAAATTAGAAGAAACAGAACAACTCGCAGAACCACTGTGGACGGAACGCAAATTTGTCAGTGAGGATAAGACAGCTGGGCAAGCACGTTTGAGACTGACATTAACTGGCGGTCCTGCTGCACGTTCTATGGCAAGTGATTTTGGTGCGGGAATTATGTGACAGGAGTAATATTATGGCGAAAACAGAGAAGTTAGGAATGGAATTACCTCAAGAAGGTCGCTTTATCAGCGCTGAGTTTCCTCTTTTACGTAAAAACCTAACCATCATTGATCAAGCCGTTTCTGATCTGGATGAAAAGGTGGATGAGAAGGCTCCTTCACAACACACTCATGTGATGAGTGAGATCAGTGGACTTGAAGATGCGCTAAGTGGAAAGATGGAGGCAGATAAGACCTTTGCCTTGGTTGATTTAACTGATGTCGAAAGTGCCAACGATGCTGCTGAAAATCATGTTTTATATAAATCGGGTAAGGATCACTTTGCATTTAGCTCTGCTCAATCACTCGTAGGAGAACACCAGCATACAATTGAAGATATCACAGGCCTTGAGGAGTATGTAGAAAGCGTCAATGAAGGATTAACAAATTATGGGCGTTTGTCGGGTAGAAATGAGTGGAAAGATACGAATGTTTTCAAAGGAAAAATCAGTGTTGAAAAGGACATTGAATTAACTGAAATCTCTTCTCTAACTTTGAAACAGAATGATAAAGTGGTGACCAATTTAAACGCAACTGGGAGCTCGCTTAAAGGGCCTCTTAAGGTTGATGATGAGCTCGTTTATACCAAACCGCAAGCGGATAAAGCTATATCAGAAGCAATCGAAAAACTGAAACAATCTTTGACTGATGAGAACTCAAGTTGCTCTGTTGTTATCAATAAGCTCATTGATTGGCCAGAGCTTGCTGATGCAGAATTACTTTATACGCAAAGTGGAAAGATTGAGTGGCCAGATTGGATAACGGATGAAGCCGTGGTTGAAATCCAAGCATGGGGCGGCGGCGGTTCTGGTGGAGGTTCAACAAATGATTATTGGCCGGGCGGAGGAGGAGGTGGCGGTGGCGGCTCAGTGTGGTATGGCTATAAAAGAGCTTTAAAAGGACGTGAAAATTTCGTCATTGGTAAAGGGGGAGCTTCTGTGCAAAATAAAAATGTGTCAGGCAACGCTGGAGGAGACACAACTATCGGAGATGACTTTATTAAAGCCACAGGCGGCAGAGGTGGTGGTGCTGGTCGCACGAATAGTGATAAATTAGGAGAAGGTGGCGAAGGAGGAAAAGGAGAAAAAGTAGGAAACTTTGTCGACGGTCGTCCAGGTCTTGCTAAACACAGCTATGGTAGTCCGGGAACAAAAGGTACCCATTACCTTATGAGTGGTCATGGTGGCGATGCCGGAGGGGATACATCAAGAGGTGGTTGTGGAGGGATAGGAACTGGGCGCCTTATTTCAGGCAAACCAGGTCGTGGATTTGGTGGTGGCGGTAGTGGTGCTCATGGAAACAATATGAAAACTAGTATTGAAACTAACGGAAATGATAGTATCAGCGGTTCTGGAGCTGATGGCGCTGTTCTTATAAGAATATGGAAAAAACCATATGAAAAAGAATAAATCAATCTGAGCTTATAAAGCTTTTAGCATTTAAGTTTGACAGGAGTAATATCATGGCGAAAACAGAGAAATTAGCAATGGAATTACCCAAAGAAGGCCGTTTTATTAGCACTGAATTTCCTATTACACGCGAAGATTTGATAATAATTGATCAGGCGGTTTCTGATCTGGATGAAAAAGCAGATGGTAAAGCACCTTCACAGCATACTCATGTGATAAGTGAAGTAAGCGAACTTGAAGATGTACTAAGTGGCAAGATGGCAGCAGATAAAACCTTTGCTTTGGTTGATTTAACTGATGTTGAAGGTGCCAACGATGCAACTGAAACCCATGTTTTATATAAATCAGGTGAGGATCGCTTTGCATTTGACAGTATTAAGTCACTCTTAGGCGAACATCAGCATGATGTTAAGGATATCACAGATCTTGAGGAATATATAGCAACTGTCAATGTAGATCTGAAAAATTATGGATGTTTATCGGGTAAAAATGAGTGGGAAGATACCAATGTTTTCAAAGGAAAGGTCAGCATTGAAGAAGGCATTGAATTAACTGAAGCCTCTTCTTTAACTTTGAAACAAGAAGATAACGTGGTGACACAGTTAAGTGTAACTGAAAGCTTGCTCAAAGGGCCTCTCAAGGTTGATGATGAATCCGTTTATACAAAACTGCAATTGGATGAAGCTATGTCAAAAGAAATTGAAAAACTGAAACGGTCTTTACCTGATAAAAGCACAAGTTTAATTGATAAACTCATTGATTGGCCAGAGCTTGCTGATGCTGAATTACTTATTACACAAAGTGGGAAGATTCAGTGGCCAGATTGGGTAACTGATAAAACCAAAGTTGAGATCCAAGCATGGGGCGGCGGTGGCGGCGGTGGGGGTGCACAGAATGATAATTATCTAGGCGGTGGCGGCGGTGGGAGCGGTTGCATGGTTTGGTATGGCTATAAATTAAGTTTAAATGGACATCACGATATCGTTATTGGTAAAGGTGGAGCACAGGTGAGTGGAAAAATACATGGCAAAAATGGAGGATACACAATTATAGGTAATAATTTTATTGTAGTCGCAGGTGGCAACGGTGGCGATGATTCTTCTTTAGGTGGCAAAGGAAGTAGAGGAGGCAACTATGGCTTGGTAACGGATGAGAACCCAGGTCCTGTCAGAGGTTGTAATGGTTATAATGGAGGGGATGGAAAATATAAACAAATAAGTGGCTTTGGTGGTGATGCTGGCAATGCCATAAAAGGAGCTACTGGAGAACAGGGCGCAGGTGCATATACCTCAGGAGCTGGAGGAGCAGGTTATGGCGGTGGCGGTGCGGGTGCTCATGGAGTTAAAGGCGTTGGCGGTAAGGGAGCCAATGGTGCTGTTCTTATCAGATTATGGAAAAATTAACGCTCTAAAAAATTTTACAAAGGAGTTTTGAATGAATTATGCAGTTGTTGAAAATGGTGTGGTAACTAACATTATTGTTGGACCAGAGGATTATGTTTACCCGTTTGAAGGGGAAGCCATTGCTTCAAATGAAGCTCAAATTGGTTGGATTTATAAAGATGGCCAATTCTCTCCTCCTGTTGAGGAAGAAAAAGACGACTTATCTTTCACTGAAACAACACAACCGGAGTCATCTGAAGATCCCATAGAGGTGTAAAGAAGGACACTTCAGTTAAGTTTCATCAAAACCTTTCTTAAGAAAGCAGTGCAAGGCCAAATAGATTTATTTGGCCTTTATTTTTTATCATCCAATCATTAAAGGAGCACCAAGAATGGCATCAGGATTTTTACATGGGGTTGAAGTCATCGAAAACGACGATGGCACACGCCCTATTGCGCCAATTCAGTCGGCAGTTATAGGCATTGTAGGTACAGCACCTAATGCAGATGAAGAGGTCTTTCCTCTTAATACACCGGTTTTAATATCAGGATCTCTTTCCAAGGCAGCTAAACTCGACAAATACAACACAGGAGAAGGTACACTGCCCAATGCTGTTGATCTGATTTTCAAACAAGCCGGTGCCATTGTTGTTGTGGTGCGCGTAAAGGAAGGTGAAGATGACGACGAAACATTGACGAATATTCTAGGTGGTGTCAATGCCAATGGCGCTTACGAAGGTGTCCATGCTTTCATAGGAGCACAATCGATTGTTGGGCAAACACCACGCATTCTAATTGCTCCTGGTTTTACTCACAAACGCGATGCTGGTGTGTCTGCTATAAGTGTCTCGGACGGAGGCAGTGGTTACACTAAGGCTACTGTTACAATAGAAGGCAATGCCAAGGCAAAAGCCAGTGTTTGGGGCGAACAAGTAAAATCCATTAGAGTTGATTATGCTGGCAGTGGTTATGAAGAAGCACCTCGTGTAACCATTGAAGGTGATGGAGAAGGTGCCACAGCCGAAGCGACAATCAAAAAAATGTCTAATCCCGTAGCAGCAGAGCTAATTGGCATTGCTGAGCGTTTACGCGCTATTGTGGTGATTGATGGACCCAACACAACGGATGAAGAAGCAATCTCAACGAGAGGAGATTTTGATTCCAAACGTGCCATCATAGCTGACCCATTTGTAAGCATTTTGCGTAATGGAAAGATTTCACAAGAACCAGCAAGTTCAGTAGTTGCCGGTATTATTGCTAAAACAGATTTCACTCACGGTTTTTGGCATTCTCCTTCAAATAAAGGGATCAATGGCATTAGTGGTACAGCACGACCCATTGATTTTGCCATTGGTGACAGTTCCAGTCGTGCTAATTTGCTTAATGAAAAACATATAACAACAATCATTCGCGAGAATGGTTATCGCTTATGGGGTAATCGTACGCTTTCATCAGATCCAAAGTTTACTTTTATATCCGTGGTGAGAACTGCAGATATGATCAATGATGCCATTTTACGTGGACATATGTGGGCAGTCGATCGAAACATCACAAAAACTTATTTGAGTGATGTGAGTGAAAGCGTCAATGCTTATTTACGTGACTTAAAAATGAAAGGCGCCATCATTGGAGGGCGTTGTTATCCTGACTCAGAACTTAATGATCCAAGCACTATTGAAAGCGGAAAAGTCTATTTCAATGTCGAATTCCAACCAACTACGCCAGCAGAACGTATCACGTTCCGTTCGCGTATTGTCAATGATTACATAGAGGAGATCCTTTAATGATTGCACCTAGATTACCAAGAGCTTTGAAACATTTTAACATTTATGTTGATGGGATTCCCTATAGAGAAAAATGTGACAGTGTTACTTTACCAAGTTTAAATTTCGTCGTTGAAAGTTTTCGTGCAGGTGGCATGGATGTTCCTGTTGGAATCGAGATGGGAATGGAAGAGCTCACGCTTTCTATGACTGTTGCAGATTGCTCTGACGAACTTCTAGGTCTTTTGGGTAAACCCAATATTGATATTTCTTTGCGTGGTGCAATTCAAGCACAGGGTGCAGCAGAAGAAGGAGTTGTAATCTCCATGCGTGGATTTTGCAAGGGCTATGAACCTGGCCAATGGCAGCCTGGTGCTAAGTCTACCACAACGATCAATTATACCCTGAATTATTTCAAATATGTTCAAAATGACAAGGAAATCGTTGAGATTGATGCTTACAACATGGTGAGAAAATTCAATGGCGTTGATCAATTAGCAAAACATAGAGAACTTTTAGGAATGTAAAATGACTATTAAACAAAATATTACCCATAAATTGCTCTTCCCCATTAACGTTGAAGGAAAAGAACGCACCGAAATCACTTTACGCCGTCCAAAGGTAAAAGACGCCGAAGCTACTGATAAAACAGAAGGTGTTGAGCAAACGATAATTATGATTTCACGTCTTTCTGGGTGGCCTGAAGAGGCTGTTGGTGAACTTGATGTCGATGATATGGAAAATATCGGGAAAAAATTGGCGGCTTTTATAAAGCGGCGGGCTACCTAACCTGGGAAACCGCCGCTGAACTCATGGCCGATATTGCTATCGTGTTTCATTGGCCCCTTTCAGAGATGATGGAAATGGAACCTCAAGAGCTCTGGTTTTGGCGCCATAAAGCTGCAGAAAGGTATAAGAAAAAATGAGTAAAACAGTTGCAGATGCTAAGGTGCGATTGACCCTTGAAGACAAGATAACTGCACCCATTAAACGTATTCAAAAGCGTTTGACGGACTTATCAAATAAATTATCAAATAAATTAAGACTCCATCGCCTTATGGCTGCAACACGTAAAATGACAGCAAGCTTAAAAGGGGTCAGCAATGCTCTTGGTACAGTAACCAACCGTGTTTCTATGTTATCAGGAGCATTAGGCCTTGCTGGTGGTGGTCTTGCTGCAAGCTTGACTGCAGTGACTATGAAAACCATGCATATGGGGGATAGTCTTCACCACGCATCGCGTCATTTAGGTATGAGCGTTAAAGATCTTCAGTTATGGGGTGATGCAGCGGATAATTCAGGTTATTCTGCTGAGAAATTCCAACAATCCCTGGCTGTTTTAAACAGGCGTTCAGCACAAGCTTTAGCGGGACAAAAAAGGGGGATTATGGGGTTTCAAGCGCTTGGCATTTCTGTAAAAGATGCCTCTGGAAAGCTTAAATCAAACTCAGACTTGTTGGAAGAAATAACCGACAAGATGAGTAAGATAGACAATCAAGCGCAAAGACAACATATTGCCGCCTTGCTTTTTGGTGGTGATGGTAAGGAAATGGCTGCCATGCTCTCACAAGGTATGGAGCCTATCAAGGAGTTGTTTGAAAAGGCAAAAAAGAGCGGATGGCTTATGGGGGCTGATGTTGCTCACTATGCTGCAGATTTAAATGATAAGCTTGGAGCTTTTAAGAAAAAACTGGGAGGTGTTGCCACTTTTATTGGGGCACGGTTCATGCCGGTAATCAATGATATGATTGATGCCTTTTCAGAGCTGATTGATGAAAACCGTGATCTCATTCAAACAACTGTCGCAAATTGGGCAAAAACCTTAAAGAAAGCTATACAGGATTTACGCGATCCTACTTCTGAATTGAGGCAAAATATCGCAAATATTACTGAAAAAATTAAAGGCTGGTTTAAATGGTTAGAACCACTCACTGGTGAAATAACTCTTTTTAAAATAGGTCTTGCAGCCCTTGTGGCCTTCATTGTGGGGCCACTGGTTTCAGCACTTGCTGTGGTTGGTGCAGCGTTTGTTACATTTGGTACAACTATTGTTACCCTTATTATGGGGCCACTTATAACAGCGATTTACACACTTACTACAGCCTTTTTTACATTTGGTACAGCCATTATGACCACACCTGTTGGGTGGATAGCAGCAGCTATTATAGGGCTTATTGCAGCAGGGGTCGCACTTTATGTCTATTGGGATAAAGTCAAGAAAGTGCTTACTATAGCACTCAATAAGATTTGCGATGCTTTTGTTAAGCTGGGTGACTTCATTATGAAGTATACGCTTATCGGTTATGTCATTAATGGTATTAAGAAGCTTGTTGCAACAGCTGTTTGGCTTTACGAAAATTGGGATGAAGTTATGGCCTCCTGTGGGCGGTTATGGGACTCTCTTGGAGAGACAATTAATCAATTTTTTGATTGGTTTTCTAATCTCAATTTATTTGAAGTCGGTTCCAATCTAATTACGGGACTGTGGGATGGCATTAAAAGCAAATGGAATGCTATGACACAATGGCTTTCTGGTGCGGTGCAAAAATTAATGAGTTGGATGCCTGATTTTGTCAAAGACAAGTTAGGCTTCAACGTTACAGTAAGCAAAAGCACGACCGAGAGTTTAAAGAATCTCACACAAGAGACAACAACATACGCACAAAAGATTATTCATTCAACTGTTGTTCCAAACATCCCTCCTGAGCAACGTGATTACAGAAATGGAGAATATGTTAACGATGGAGGCAAACAACCTTCCGTAGTGGTATTTCAAGCGCCTGAACCGATTATGGCACATAAGGAAAATAAGACGACTAATGTTGATGCATCTATTACGATTAGCGGTTTAAACATCAGTGGGGGCAGCGGTTCACCGCAGGATATTAGTGCTGCTATTAAAAAAGCTCTTGCAGATCAAGCTAGACAGCAACGTTTAGCAATTAACTCAAGTTTATCGGATTAAGCATCATGATGTTAGCATTGGGGGATTTTATTTTTTCCGTTCAAACAGCTGCCTATCAAGAACTTGAGATGACTTATGATGTTCCCTGGGTAGAACAAGGACGTCTAGGCAGTAAAGCAGCGTTTCAGTTGCCGGCCATTGCTAATGTCGAATATTCTTTATCAGGTGTGATTTATCCAAATTTCAAGGGTAGTTACGGTCAATTGGATAGATTGCGGAGCATGGCTCATATGGGACCACATTTGCTGGTAAGTGGAAAAGGCAAAATTTTCGGTAAATTTGTTATTCTTTCCCTAGATGAAAAACAGAGCTTTTTTCGTCTAAACGGTGATCCACGCAAGCAAGAATTCACATTGCAACTGAGAGAATATGGTGGAGACGGAGGCATTTGGTGAGTGATATTTACGTTACCAAAGATGGCGATATGGTTGATGCCATTTGCTGGAGACACTATCCAAAGGGTCAGCAAGCACTGGCTGTTGAGCGTGTTTATGCAGTTAATGATGGACTTGCAAATCTTGGACCCATTTTAAAAGCGGGGATCACAATTGTTTTACCTTCCCTTCCCTACCCTCAAGCAACACCCGTTATTAGGCTCTGGGGCAGAAAACAATGAAGCCTTTCTGCAGAGTGATGTCTAATGGTGAGGATGTCACAAAAGCTTTAATGGATTATGTTTTATCGATTGAAATAACCGATGAGGCAGAAGACAAAAGTGATCGGATTACCATAGAGCTCGATGACCGTGCGCGCATCAGTGATAATGGTTTTTTAGAGATCCCTTTAATTGGAACAGTTATTTCCATAACGCTTGGTTATGAAAATGGTAAAGCCCGTGACATGGGATCCTATCTGATTGATGAAATATCTGTCAGCAGTCCACCACAAAGTTTAAGTGTGACAGGACGTGCAGCTTCTATGAATACGTCTTACCGAACGCCAAAAAGTCAATCTTATCATCAGATAACCTTGGGCAAGATTATTCAAGAGATAGCAACGCGCAATGGCTATATTCCCGAGGTTGATCCTTCTCTTGCAAAAATTGTCGTGCGTCACATTGATCAAACCGGTGAAAGCGACATGGCTTTTGCATCACGTCTTGCTGCAGAATATGACGCTGTAACAAAATCTATGGATAACAGACTTGTTCTGGCCAAACGTGGTGAAGGCAAGGCTATTACTGGAGAGATGCTCCCTGTGGTCACTATTCATGAAAGGATGTGTAGCTCTTGGGATTTTAAATATAATGCACGCGATGAAGCAGGTGAGGCCCAGGGCTTAACATCGGGTGAAGGGGATGATCAAAAAGCAGCATCAGCAGCACAAAACCCAGAGACCATTGAAGAGTATGATGAAGAAACATCCATTCATATGGATGAATCCCCTTTGCGTTCATTAGCTCGTTCAGAAAAAACACTTAAAAAGCAAGACAAAGTTGAAAAGCAAGAGGAAGAAAAGAAAGGAGGTGTGATAGCAACCTATCATGATTTACGCAGTGGTGAAAAGAAAGAGGTCAAAACCGGTCAGGCGCCTTTTCATGAATTAAAATATACCTACCACAATCAATCAGAAGCCGTTGCTGCTATTGCTGCTTATCGTAATAAATCATCACGGGGTAAAGCGACATTTTCGTGTGATATGGGTGGAGATCCGTTCATTCAAACTGAAATGAAGCTTATTCAAGCACCACCTTTCCGTCCTTACATTCCAGAGCAATGGCGCATTAAAAGTGTCAAACATCGGTTGGATACAGCGGGCGGTTATACAACAAGTATCGAGTGTGAACTGTTTAATGAAGCACAAGAAAATACAGCGCAAAATGTCATAAACACCACACCTGATAAAGATGACACAATAGATGATAACGCCCCGCCTCATGCTTATGATGAAGGTGAAGGTGTTATTTATATGGAAGGGGAAGATACATGACAGACATTGTACAGAAATTACTCAGTGGTGACTGTAAAGCACGTACACAAGGTCTGGTGAAATCCTTAGCACAAGAGATTGGGTGTGAAGAAGCTGTCGTTGCTGCGATTATTTCTGTGGAGTCAGATGGTAAAGGTTTTGATGATGAACAGCGTGTAAAAGTCCTTTTTGAAAAACATCAGTTTTATAAGAATTTACCCCCTCATAAGCGTAAACAAGCTATTACAGAAGATCTTGCGAGAGAGAAGTGGATCAGCCCTAAAGATGGGGGATATAAAGAGCAAAAAACCAATACTCAAGCTTTACAATTACTTATTGCAGCTATGACCATTGATGAAGAAGCTGCCTTAAAATCTGCTTCTTATGGTGCTGGTCAAATTATGGGAAATAACTATGGTATCCTTGGTTGGAATAGTGTTCAAGATTTTGTCACCAGCATGTGTTCATGTGAAGATGAACAAATAAGAGCGATGTTTTCTTTTTTCAAAGTCCGTGGTCTTGCTTCAAGTTTACGAGACAAAGATTTTGATGCCATTGCACGCGTTTACAATGGCAGTGGTATGGTCAAAGAATATGGCCGACGCATGCGTAATGCTTATTGTGCTCTCTCAAAAAAATCAGCAGAGGTTAGTAATTCTGTTCGTGCCAATGGTTTACGACTAGGGTGTAAAGGCTACCGTGTTGAAGGATTACAAAAACGTCTTAATGATCTTGGTTATCCTGTTGCCATTGATAGTGATTATGGACCAGATACACGCAGTGCAATCTTTTCATTTCAAGCTGATCATAATTTAGAGGTTGATGGTGTTGTTGGTGCAAAAACTCAAGAAGCACTTGATATAGCCACGCCAATGATTAGTCCCCGTCGCTCTGGTGTCAGCATGGCGGATTTGAGAAAAAAGGGTACAAACATTATTAAAGATGCGGACAAAACCCAAATGGTGGGGGGTGCTGTTGCTGCCAGTTCAACTCTCATAGGAGCAGAACAGATGGGGCTATTTGATAGTCTTAAACTCTCGATAGGAAAAATGAGTTCTATTGTAGAGCCGCTTGTTCATATTGGTAAAGCAATCTCGGATCATTGGTGGATGGCTGCTATTTTTGTAGGATTGATTATTGTTCTCGTCTCAGATCGTGTCAAAAGAACTTATCTAAAAGCTTACAAGAAAGGCAGAGCTATTTAGGAAGTTATTTTAAGAAAAAAGGAGAGCAGCGGATGAAAAGATATTTGGTGATTGTAATAACAGCGTCCATCGCTTTCTTTATAACTTTAGCAAAGGCATTTCGTCTTGGAAAGAAAGTTGAACAGCACAAACAAACAGAAGAATCTTTAAAAGTAGCAACAACAAGGTTGGAAATAGAAAATGAGATTAACAAGAAACGTGATGATGATGTACGTGCTGCTCTCTCTAACTGGGTGCGCGACAAATAAACACGCTTCCTCTTGTCTCGGATGGATGCCTATTTATTTGGATAGAAAAGATCTCAATGCAATCAGTCCAAACTTAGCACGAGACATTTTAAAGCATAATGAACACGGTAAACAGTTGTGTGGATGGAAGCATGTTAACACAAGTTCAAGCCGTTCCTGATACAAAATAAAACTGATCCTTTCCCCATTTTACAGGGGAAAGGTATGATTATATTCCTTTAAATTAAGCGGCTTTTGCAACAGGATCTTCTAAAACACGTTTAGCTTCTTCAACAAGTGTTTTATAATGCTTTCCTTCTTCTACTAATTTAAAAGCCTCAACAAGACGCGCTTGGACGGGACCTAAAATATACCAAGCCTTTTCACCAGGCCCCATACTTTCTAAATAATAGTTTTGTAAATCAAATTGCGTATTACGATCATGATCGAGTTGTAATTGACCTTCAAGTTCCATCCAACGATCAATAATCTTAGCACGTAACACTGTGCTATAACCTGAGATTAAAATAAGGCATTCACGTTTAGGAAGGTTAAAGCAAGGAAGTATACGACCTGTTGAATCTTTGTATGAACTTGCAAAATCACTCAATCCAAATTTGGATTGAGTGCTTTGAGGGTATAATTCTCCAAGAATTTTCCGGATATCACGCATTATATGAGTATGTTGTTTACCACACAAATCCGCAATTTCACGACTGGATATTGTTAGTGTAGTTTGTGGGTTTTTTACTAAATTGTTCATGATGAACTCCTTGATGTAATTAACGTTTGTTAATGACACCCAAAAGGGCGCCGGGTGCTAACAAACACGGCATCAAGTCCGTCGTTATGCTTTCCCCATAAAGGGTATTGTATCGCATAACCACACCCGACAAAGTCATTATATGCTACACGCATACAGTGAGTCAAAGTCTTAATAATGCACGGAAGACTGATTATTTCGGTAACCAATCCGCTTGATGTTTTAAGGTGTTTGTTAAGCACCTGGTCCGTGTATAAACGTATTCTCTTAATTGTGTCAAGTCGTTCCTGATATAAATGTAGCCCACTGTTCTAAGAGAGCATGTCGTTGTTCTAAAAAATCTGTTCTCATATAAGCTTTTGTCACTGAACTACCAACTGAATGAGCAAGGACCGTCTCTGCAATCTCAAATGGTGTTGATGTTGTTTCTGCTATCCAATCCCGTAAGCTTGAGCGAAAACCGTGAGGACGATACTTTAAACCACAAGAGGCCATATACTTTGACATACTCATATCCGAAATCGGGGTGCCTTTAAGACCAGAAAATAAAAAACCATTTTTTTCAAAGGGGAGAGCTTTTTCAATGACTCTCAAAGCTTCATTACTTAGCGGTACGCGAAAGTCTGAAACTTTTCCTACAATACCCTTCATATTTTCTTTTGGTATTGTCCATATATTTTTATCAATTTGCTCAAGACGTAAATATCGCAAGGGATATGACCGTACTCCAGTCAAAATTAGCAATTTCAGCGCTAAGTTTGAAAGGAGATCATCATTTAAGGATTGATAAAAAGCTGGAACTTCCCGCCAAGGCATAGCAGGAATATTTGTTGATATAGCGCGTGACTTTCCCAAAAGGGCGCGTGCTTTCATACAAGCTTGTAAATCAACATCCAAGCCAAGAGCGGCGGCATATTTTAAGCAAATATTGATACGGTTAAGTACTTTTCGCGCTGTATCTCCTTTTTTATGCCAAAGTGGAGCAAGAACATTGCGAATAATATTCGCTGTTAATTTTTCTACAGGAAGATTACCTATATGTGGAATAACGTGTAACTCTAGTGGAGAAAACCAACGACCATTTTTACCTTCATTTTTCAACTCAGCTTTTTTACTCTCAAAAGCTGCTTGAGCAATTTCTTGAAAAACATTACTTTGCTGTTTTAAAATACTTTGTTCTCGAAATACAATAGGATCGTTGCCACCCTTAAGAATATCACTATAATGTTTAGCAAGTTCGCGTGCTTCCTTTAAAGAAGTTTTTGTAACAGGACCAAGCCCCATTTCACGGCGTTTATTGCGGTATGTATAACGAAAAAACCAACCGCGTGTATTGTCTTTTCGAACATTTAACCATAAGCCTGCTCCATCACAATACTTACCCTGAGGAGATGTCTTTACAAACGATGCTGTTAACCTATGAATCGCCCTCATTTACCCCTCCTTTTCGACCACCTTTTTGACCACCTTTAATTTTTGATATCAGATTTTTTATTTAATCATTAATTTTCTTACTGAATCATAAAAAGCTATATACAGCAACACGTCTTTGCACATTTTTATGTGATTGGATTCTACTTGCTAAGGACTGATTCGCCCTCTGGGGGCACCAGTTTATTTTAATAAATCAAGTATAATCGACATATTATTATATTTGCAAATTTATCTTTTATTGCCTAATTTTTTAATGCGTTAGACTATTAATACATTTAAATTGTATTGCGTTAGTCGACTGATCATCTTTTTCATTATATTCTTTGTTGAGGTTATGAATACTAATAACCCACGCTATCAGAGCAAAATTCTAGAAATAACACTTACCGCTCTATTTCATAATAAAAAGCATTTTGCTATTTTTTAATAAAGCAATGCCTCATTTTAAGTTGTTGCTTTCAGTATTCAAAATTCATAAGTACAACAACATTCTTCAGCTATAGCCTTTTAGATATATACTAATAATAACTACACGATTTAAAGTATGCTTTTTTACAAAGAGAAGATCAAGACTCTCACAATAAGTAATAATTTCTGGAATAGATGATATGGATGTTTTGACATACTTTTATTTTTATCACATACAACCGTCCAACCACCTTTAATCAATGACCATATTAAAACATTTTTATGAACATCTCTGTAACAAATAACATAGGCCATTTGCAAATATTTGATTTTCAGGCGTAAAAGTTTCACATTACACTGCAATACAGGCCCAGCTACTTTGAAGATCATTCAATCGTGATTTAATATTAGTAAAGTTCCCTGTAAATACAACAAAGCTATCCAGAGTACCAGAAAATTTCTTGTATCTAATGTCAGCCAATCGCTTTTTGAGTATTTCTACATTTTGATAAGATGTCATTTACAATTCTCTGTTTGCACATACCTTTTTCAAAATTGACCAAGCTGCATATTCCTGTAAAACTGTACTTAAAAGCGGACGCGTGTAAGGGAAAGTAATCAGATCATCGCTATAACCTTGAACTCGAACAGTCATTGTAGCACGACCGAGATCTTCTTTTTGGTTTTCTAATATCTCTAAAGAAGGATGACAAGCTGATTTCAGCCTAAAGTTGTAGAATAGCTTTTATGTTTTTTTCTGTTGGCTGAAAATATTTTAAAAAGTGTGGATCATTGGCTAACCAATGAACCTCTGCATGTATTGCTAATTGTTCGCGAGCAGTAGTGATCCCTGCCCCAACCAAATATTGACGAAACTGATTTTCAAATTGTTCAATTAAATGCCTTGCTAAAGGCGTAGATGACTGACCAATGAGTTGCACAATAACATAAGAACTTTTCCATAAAAAATGCCGTTCAAACGGCACATTAGCAAAAAAACAATCAACCCAACTTGCAATTGTGCTTTCGTCATTCCCAATTAAAGTCCAAATATGTTTAGCATATGACACAGTAGAACGTTTTTGAACATTTTGTTCTAAATAATCTTCTAAAAGCGATAGAGCTTGTGTGGGAGGTCCAGGCAAAGCTACAAGAGAACTTTCTCCATAGGAGAGATAAAATCCAGGTGCTGTACCAGTAGGATTGTCAAGAACTTTTGCTGTTTCAGGAAACAATGCTTGACGTGCATTACTTGTATCCGGCACGATACCTAACTGTTGCAATTGACCTCTTATTGTTTGCCAAACTGTTTCATGATGAATCAATGGTTGTTGCACAGCTTGGGCAATTGCATCGCGCGTTTTGTCGTCAGATGTTGGCCTTAATCCTCCACGGAGAATAATCAAGTCTTCCTGCCTGAGACAAACAATGACCGTTTCACTAATTTGCTGTAATTGATCTGCACAAACGAAATGGCGGGTAACTTGGATATTTCTCTTTTCTAAGCTCTAACTTAAATCTTGCAAATTTGTATTTAAATATTGCCCTGAAAGAAGTTCATCACCAACAGTTATAATTGCTGCACGACAAACGGGTGTAGGGTTCACAATAAAACTGACAACAGCTTTAGCCATTTGACGTGTAGATGCTAAACCGCCTAGATCATAAGTTACGCTTTTTCCAACACGAATAACTTGATCAACACTATGAGATAGTTGTTGAGAAGCGTCCTTAAAACCCAAATGATCTAAGAGTAAAGCAGTGGTATACAGCATCGCAGATGGATTCGCTTTATTCTGCCCAACAATACATGATGCACTTCCGTGAACGGGTTCAAAACAAGCAATTTGACTTCCCACATTTGCACTAGGAACTAATCCTAATCCACCCATAACCCCAGCAGCAATATTGGATAGAATGTCAGCAAATATATTTTCAGCAACAATAACGCCAAAATGTTCTGGCTTTGTTACAAGCCATAACGCAACTGTATCAACATTATGAATATCTGCTTTGATTTCTGGATAATTTTGGCAATTTGTTCAAAAATTTCTTGTGCAAATTGACCACTTTCTCGCATAATATTTGGTCTATTGGCAAAAGTGATGCGTGAAAAACCATGTATCCGCGCATAAGAAAAAGCATATTCAAATAACCGCTCTAAACCAAAGCATGTCTGTAAACGCACTGTCCATGCTGCTTCATCAAAGCCATGTTTTTCTAAATTGAGATGTTTTAACCACGTCGCTGTTTCGGCAGCTATACCGCGAAAATCTAATCCTGCATATAAACCTTCTGTATTTTCTCTGATAACACAAAAATTAAAGGGCTTTTTCGAACGAATAATATATTTTACAGGTCGTACATTAGCAAACAAACCTAATTTTTGACGAAGCTGAATAACAGGTGAAACATATGTGGGATTTTTCTCTCTTAAATGCGGTACAAGCTCTTTTAAAGCAGCATCATTTCCTTTACTGGTAACAGTCCCAAGCAAAATAGCATCGCTTTTAGCAATTTTTCTCCAAGTAGCTTTAGGTACAGGATCCCCCTCTTGTTTCCAACATTCCCAGCCAACATCGCCATAGGTTAATTCAATCGGCAACTTAAACTGTTCTAAAACCATCAGCGCAGCATCACAAATCTCTGGCCCAATTCCATCACCAGGTAACACAAGAACTTTCTTTTTCATAAATCCATTATCCATTCATTAACAATCGCATGTACCATAGAAAATTATCTTCCCATAGGCGATATCAGCATTAGGGGTGAACTTATATTCATGGTCCGAACTGTGATTTGTGCTTGATTGTCTACAGTTGTAAGCTGTGATTTTTCCCAACTAAAGATAAAAATTTTCCACCATATTTGATCATTTCACCCTCGTATTCATATTTAAAAGCAATCGAAATCTCTTTTGCATACATTCATGTGTGAAAACCAATCTCTAAAAGCAAAATATCTCTTGTTTCTTGTACTAACTGCGTTACAGTATTCGGCAAAAAAACTTTATTAGAATTAGCTAAATAAAAAAAATCCTGGCTCCATAATTAACCGCTTCCATTAGCTGCGCGATATAAATAGCTTATCAAGCTGACTTATTCTCATAACATTGACACTAACACACAACCCTAAAAAGCTAGCATAACGGATACAAAGTGCAAATGTAGATTCAATAGCATTGTTATCCAGAAACAGCAGTAAGAGTACTGTCATAAAAACTTTGGATTCACGAATATCTGTTTGAGTGATATGTGCGGCTGCGCAATAATGATAAGCTTAGTATTAGGTATAACATTGTATGAAATTAGGCGTAATCATTGCGTAAAAACATATGCTTATGCTAACCATAGGTTTAAATGAACTTTTATGATAACCAACCTCAATATATTCAACATGAATTTCTATCAGATTTAATATATCCAATTATATATTTCAATGAAAAGAAATTGATCCACTATTTTCCATCGCACAAAATAATATCAAAATGTTTAAGCATAAATCCTCCCATTATATTCCTTAATTTGGTTTATGATTTTATCTCCAAAGTCATAAAATAATTTGCTTTTCGAATATAAATGATAAAACCCACTAGGCAATATGTAGCCAATAAAATTGCTACAACCCATGGAATATGTCCAGATATTTTTCCGATAATTGCGGCACTTAATGCAGCACTACCCAATTGCAAAGCTCCCATAACGCCAGATGCTGCTCCAGCAGTGTGTGAATGAGATGAAATAGCCAATGCAGTTCCCAACGGCAATAAAAAACCATTACCAAAGGTAATAATAGAAACGGTTATTAAGCTTGTCACAAGTGGCCACGGACTTACAAATATTTGTAAAGCAAACAATATTCCCCCTATGACAAAAATAATATACCCACGCCGTACAGTTTGTTCTATAGCCTCTCGCTTGAGAAACTTTCTCGCAACTAAATTACCTAAGATATAAGTTAAAGAAACACCAATGTAACTATAACCAATGTAGATAGACGACAGACCTAAAGTTGTTAGGAAAAAAGGCGATTCTACGATATAAGCAAAATAAGTCGCGTAAGCAAAACACGGAATAAGTGCATAAAAAAGAAACTGTTTATTTTTTAGAACCCCGAAACTATTCTTAATGAGTCCTATAGGAGTAAAAGATTGACGTTTTATAGGCGGTAAAGTCTCTGTCAGTACAGAGCAACATAATACAATAGTTAAGAGTATAAAAAGACTTAAAAAGATAAAAGTCGCCTGCCAATGAAAAGTCTGTAATAATATTCCCCCAATGAATGGTGCGAGCGCTGGTGATGCTCCTACAAAAGGAAAGATAACTAGATAAAGTTTTCCCGCTTCTTTTTTATCCAATAAATCATTGATAATAGCACGACTTAAAACAATCCCTGCACAAGCTCCAAAACCATGCAAAAAACGTAATACAAGTAAAGTCTGAAAAGTATCTGCATAAACTATACCAAGTGTTGTAAACAACCATAAAAATAAACCAAATAACAGTGTCTTTTTACGCCCAAAATTATCGCTAAAAGGCCCATAGATTAGTTGCCCAGAAGCTAATGCCAATAAAAAAATTGCTATTGTACTTTGAATTTGAGATTCAGTAACTTGGTAATGATAACGCATATCCCTAAGTGCAGGCAAAAAGATATCCGTAGAAATCAAACCACCTACTGATAAACATACAATAAGTATAATAAATACCAATATAGGTCTATAATTCATAAAAAACGTACTTTATTATTCAAAATTTAAATTTATTAATAATAAGATATAATTTTTATTTTACTATAATATTGTATTTATACTTATTTGAATTGTATTTATTTTTATATATAAATAAAATTCTTGTAATAATGCATTAATTTCATACAATAAAATTGCTCTTCATTATTCTACAAATAAAAAAATAATTTATATTATTTACAATTTAATATTATAAATTTCAATTATATTGTGTTATTATATACTTCAATAATTGACTTTAAAGTAAAATTACACCATAAATCCTAAGATTATAAGTAATTATCCACCATTATTAAATACCTAAATAAAAATAATAGCTTTATTGATAACCATTACTTTCCATTTTGGGAAAGAAAATTTGAAACTTCATCACAAAGAAAAAATCTCAAGCTAGAAAGTATTTTAGTTCTAATTTTTAATAATCTTATTCCTCAAAGAGATGCGGATTTTCAAAAGAAAGCTTTTCTCGTGCTTTTTGTAAGCGCTTAATGACTTCATCAATCTTTGACGTAAAACAAGAAGATTCTTGGTCGTTCAATAGGCGTTGTTTTTCTCTTCCTTCACAGAAACACTGCATCTGAGATTGAAGCGTTCTAATTTCCTGAAATAAAAAACGACTTGTTTCTTTAAAATTATTATTCAATGAAAATAATTGATCAGAAATTGATATTAAAGCTTGTTTTAAAAAGCGCTCATGTTCTTGACGCTTACGATATTCTAAAATAAGAGCGTAACTCATCTCATCTAACTGCTTTTTAGTGACATCAATTTGACGCAATAAATCTGGACTTTTTCCTTTGCTATCTTTTTTTACCTTCAAAAGCATAGCATAAACATCTAGCAGCTTAACCGCAGAATAAGATAAATAATCAACTAATGTAGATGTGTTAACATAGTGCTTTTTTGTAACCATCACAAACCCACCTAATGATTGGCTTTACAAAATTATCCCACTATTCATTTAGTACCTTATAAAATTATTCTAAAAAAAGTGCTAAAATACCGTCTAAAATATTGTTTTTAATTCATCGATATTAGACATTATGCTTTCTAAGCTTCACATCTAATAATCAGTTAAAGGAGACAAAAGGTGTATAGGTGCAGAAAGAATAAAGTCTGTTGTTTTTTTCAAAAAATGACCACTATCAGCAAAAATCTCTTGACCAGGTGATAATTCTGTACCCTGCATAATCGCTGAAGCTAAAGAACCCTCCCTAGAAAGAGCCATTAATGTCGGAGAAGACGCAAATACACTATGCGCCCCACCATCAACATCAGAAAAATCTAAAACTGCTATTTTATTCTTACGCAATATTTCGATACTTGAACCATCCCCTACACGAGCGTGCCCACCCGTAAGACGTCTTGACAAAGCGAGAGCCTTATCTTTACGAGATACTAAAATAGCTGTTGGATGAGGCAATTTTTTAATATCATGAAGTTGGCGTTCAAATACATCAAGATCAATATCTGGTGCAGCCATCAAGAAACTTGTAATACGGTAAATTGGTTTATATTTTTTCTGCAAGGCTAAAGTTCTGAATGCTTCCATGATAACGAAATTGCCCATAGAATGCGCAATAACCGAAATCTGATCAGCTGATGTTTCGCTGATAACTGTTAAGAGCTCTATTAGCCCGTCACGTGCAAAATTAGCACTATCACGATCATAAATATAAAAAGGCACGGATCCAGCAGAGGGCCACGAATAATGCACAGCAACTGCATCTAAAGAATAATCATAAGAAAATTGAGCTGTGCGGAATGTGCCATCTGCAAAATTATTATTATAACCATGAATAAAAAGGAAAATTTCTTTTTTTCCTTTTGGTTTTTTTGCTAACGCAAGATTTAATTGCTGTTTAAATCGTTCTTTATTATCATATTGTCGCAAAGCCACTGCTGTAAAATATTTATCGAGGCTGGGTTTATACGCATTTTTTTCAACGATACCTTTCATATGCTGTTGAGGAATTCCTACATCAACACGATTATAATACACTCTATTTGATCGCTCTGCCCCATAAGGTTGAGAATAATTATCTTGGGCCCTGCGGCTTGTTGCAACATACACTGGAACGATAGCTTTCGGAGAAATTAATCCGCCTTCAACTTCTCGTTGTGTAGCAATCATAGATGGTGTTGCATTTATCCCATGCCAAAGCACAGCACGCTGGTTGGTACACGCTATAAGTAAAGTGGCGCAAATAAAAAATATTACACATTTTAAAAATATTTTCATTACAACACCACCCAATCTTATCAAAAAGAGAGCTCATACTTTAAATTTATAGTAAAAAAAATGACTTTTAACGAACTGAAATAGAATTACTATTAGAAAATGTATTATAATAAAATAGATAAAGAAGGAATTTTTGTGTTCATCCACACTTCACAATAATAACAGAAAATGCAAATGAATAATAATAGAGAAGATAAATGGTTCTGCGAGAGAGCAAAGCAGGTTTTATCAATATGAATCAATTACATAAAATTGTGCAAAAATGCATTATTATGTATGGCTTTTTATGATTCAATAAGAAAATTAATGATTAAATAAAAAATCTCATATCAAAAATTAAAGGTGGTCTAGAAGGAGGGGTAAAATGAGGGCGATTCATAGGTTATCAGCATTGTTTGTAAAGACATCTCCTCAGGGTAAATATTGTGATGGAGCAGGCTTATGGCTGAATGTTCGAAAAGATAATACACGCGCTTGGTTTTTTCGTTATACATACTGCAATAAACACCATCAAATGGGGCTTTGGTTCTGTTACAAAAACTTCTTTAAAAGAGGCACGCGAGCTTGCTAGACATTATAGCGATATTCTTAAAGACGGCATGATTCTATCGTATTTCGAGAACAAAGCATTTTAAAATAACAAAGCAATATTTTTCAAGAAATTGCTTAAGCGGCTTTTGAAAGTAAAAAAGCTGAGTTAAAAAATGAAGGGAAAAATGGTCGTTGGTTTTCTCCACTAGAGTTACACGTTATTCCACATATTAGGTAATCTTCCTATAGAAAAATTAACAGCGAATATTATTCGTAATGTTCTTACTCCACTTTGGCATAAAAAAGGAGATACAGCGCGAAAAGTACTTAACCGTATCAATATTTGCTTAAAATATGCCGCCGCTCTTGGCTTGGATGTTGATTTACAAGCTTGTATGAAAGCACGCGCTCTTTTAGGAAAGTCACGCGCTATATCAACAAATATTCCTGCTATGCCATGGCGGGAAGTTCCGGCTTTTTATCAAAACTTAAATGATGATCTCCTTTCAAATTTAGCACTGAAATTACTGATTTTGACTGGAGTACGGTCATATCCCTTGCGATATTTGCGTCTTGAGCAAATTGATAAAAATATATGGACGATACCAAAAGAAAATATGAAGGGTATTGTAGGAAAAGTTTCAGACTTTCGCGTACCGCTAAGTAATGAAGTTTTAAGAGTCATTGAAAAAGCTCTCTCCTTTGAAAAAAAGGGTTTTCTATTTTCTGGTCTTAAAGGCACCCCGATTTCTGATGCAAGCATGGCAAAACATATGAAACTTTGTGGTTTAAAGTATCGTCCTCATGGTTTTCGCTCAAGCTTACGGGATTGGATAGCAGAAACAACATCAACACCATTTGAGATTGCAGAAACGGTCCTTGCTCATTCAGTTGGTAGTTCAGTGACAAAAGCTTACATGCGAACAGATTTTTTAGAACAACGACATGCTCTCTTAGAACAGTGGGCTACATTTGTATCAAAAATCGTTTGAAAAAATTCCAAATGATGAGTCTTTTTCTTCATTTTAAAGAACAAAAGTTGAGCAATGTTTGCACGACATTGCTCGCTTTTAAGTCAAAGAGTTTCAAAGAGAATTTTTAAAGTGTTATTTGTATATAATAGTTAGCTTTTACAATAATATAGGATGTTTGTTAGTTTATTATATTAGTTTTATGATTCGATATTTCTGCTTGCTGGAGGGATAATGGTAAAAACTACAAAAGTTTCTTTGAAAAAACTTAAACTTGATCCAGAAAACCCTAGAATTTCTGTACCATCAAATGAAAAGGATGCTATAAATTCTCTTTGCGATACAGAACAAATTACGGAATTGGCTAAAGATATTGCCGAAAACGGGATATCTCCATGTGAAAAATTTATCGTATTGCAAGATAGAGAAAAGTATATTGTTTTAGAAGGTAACCGGCGACTAATTGCACTTAAGTTTATTGATAATCCAAATTTAGCTCCAGAACGCTTCTTCAAAAAAATTAGCAAGTATAGTGCAAACCGTAAAGTTCGAATAAGTTCTGTAGAATGTATGATTGTTTCTAATAGAAAAGAGGCTAATCACTGGATAGAGATAAAACATTTAGGTCAAAATAAAGGAAAAGGTGTGAAACAATGGAATGCTATACAAAAAGCACGTCAGTCCCAATCAAGTCCGGATAGATTTGCATGCCTATTATTCGATCATCTATTAGAAGACCCTTCACAATACTATAATATTAGCACTGTGACACGCTTTATTTCAAAACCGATTTTTTCTGAATATACTGGAATTGATTATGATCAGGAGAAAGACAAGGTAATCTTTCCATCCTATGAAGAAAATTCTGCGCTTGATAATTGTCTGAAACAATTTGTACAAGATATGCTTGAAGGGAAGATAAATTCTCGTACCCACAATAGTAAAAAAAGCATTGAAAAATATTTCGAACTATTATTTCGAAGATTCAAGCTGACTAAGGTTTATTCTAGAAATGATTCTAGAAGAAGCAAGGATAAAAAAGAAACAAAACATTCTGAAGAACAATATAGACTATTATTTAACAATGATGCGAATAAAAATGAAAATTGTCAAAAACAAAAATTATCTTGTTATGATGAAGAAATTGCGAAACAATTGACTAAATTAGGTTATATAAAACTTATTAGCATATATTCTTCAGTAAAAAAATTAAATATTCACGCGGATACACCTCTTTTGTATATGGCATTTAATTGTTTATTCGAAGCGCTCACGGGTATATTAGGTCGTCCAAAAGATGTATCTTTTGATACGTTTTTAAAGAACCACTCATTATTAAAAACTATATTTGATAATACAAACTGTATACGGGACAATAAAAAAGATACTTTAGCTACTCTAACAAAGGTCAGAAAACAAACAAACATAGCTAAACATGCTCTCTTCGCAGCACCTTTAAGTTATGAACAAATTGTCAGTGATATGCAAGTATTAAAGCCATTGTTAATGCTGTTAATCAATGAAGCATGTAAGAACAAGCCACATGAGAATCAAGAAAATGTTTCAGCCACTGCTGTCCAATATAAACAAAATACGATGACATGATTTTTTCTAATACTGTAGGGGTTGAGAAAGATGGTTTGTAGTTATTCTCCATTAAGGTATCCGGGTGGCAAGACTGCACTCTATGGAAAAGTCAAAGAAATCTTTGAGACAAATGGATTAAACGGATGTTCTTATCGTGAACCTTTTGCTGGTGGTGGCGGATTGGCTCTAAAACTTCTTTTAAATGGTGATGTGAAAGATATTTACATTAATGATATTGACCCGTTTATTTGGAGTTTTTGGCATTGTGTTTTATACAAGACAGAAGAATTAATAGAAAAGATTAACACGACAACTATTAACTTAGAAGAATGGTACAAACAAAAAGAAATTTCTCCTGAAAAAGCAGATGTGCTTTCTGTAGGGTTTGCTACTCTCTTTTTGAATCGAACAAACAGATCAGGAATTATTAAAAATGCTGGTCCCATCGGAGGAAAAAAGCAAGCTGGGAATTACAAAATAGACTGTAGATTCAATAAAGAAAATTTAATTAGTCGAATTAGAAACATAAGCGCACAAAAAGATAGGATACATTTAACGCAGCTAGATGCACAGGAATTTTTGCTACGTTATGGAACAGACAAAGATGAAAATATTTGCCTTTATATAGATCCCCCATACTTCAAAAAAGGAAAAGGACTGTATACTTCATTTTATAAAACTAAAGATCACCATCATTTAGAAAATACCATTTCTAAACATGTAAATGCTCTTTGGTTAATTACTTATGACAATGTAGAAGAAGTTAAATTCTTGTACGATCAATATTCTAAAATAGAATTTAATATACGGTATTCTCTACAAAATAAGAGAAAAGCTCAAGAACTGATGATTTTCTCACCTAAAATCAAAATTCCACAATCACTAGAACAGAATACAACATCACTTTGCAATGCGGCTTAACTGTTTTCATAAATAAAATCTAAACTTGCATATTTTTATATAAGCTTGGTTATTTTTTCCATATTTTAAAGGAGAGGTTTGGTGGATCTAATTCTTTGAGAACTATGTGTTTTAAATATGTAAAATACTATCCATTGCATCTATGAGATGCCAAAATTAAGAAACAATAAAAAGATTATAAATACTATTCACTTGAAAGCGGGCGTATCAAATATAATCACAAAATATCTTTTCACCCACAGTTCTCTCCTCTGCACTTAAAGAGAACTTTTTAAATCCCTCTGCCTTTCTTATAAGCTTTCAAATAAGTTTTTTTGACGCGATCTGACATGAATATAACATCAAGCCTACAAAAAATAGTATTAATCCATCAATAATCTGAAAATGCTTTACCAATATAAGCACGTAGCTCAACAATGGTGTTTATTTTTCCTATCGAAAATTTGAGATTATCGAATACAAGTACTCTTTTACACGTTATTCATCATCAAAACCTTTACCATCTGATTCAACAGAAATAATCGCAGCAACCACAGTTTCTTCATAAACCGATGTATTGTGCTAAGGATTTAATCAGACCTTGTGTACATGCTTTGCAGTTACCACTGAGCAGTTTCTGCACAATCTCTGTCATGCATTTTCCCCTTCCATATAATAACAATTAAGACGGAGAAAAAAGGTTTTGGCATTTCTATCAAAGAAAATACGCTGGAAATAATCACAATTTAAGTAAAATTGTATAAACTTCAAAAAATAGACTAAAAATTATCTAATTAAATAAAAGTATATATATTTCAGCATATTGAAAATAAATAATGGTGCGGTCGAGAAGACTCGAACTTCCACGGGTTGCCCCACAGCGACCTCAACGCTGCGCGTCTACCAATTCCGCCACGACCGCACATGGTACAGGCCAAATACATTAACTTTGGGGGATTTAACAAATCATAAAGCGTGACACAAGCCCATTTTCGTGTTTTTATAACTTATTTTATCTTAACCGCCACAGTATACTTTAGATACAAGTCGCCAAACTCTGCACTTTATCATAGCTGGCGAAGTACCATCATCAAATTGGCTTGCGCAACTTGATCTTTTTTATAAGAGCCATGAAAACTTGTTGTAATTGTTGTAGCTCCGTGCTTTCGTATCCCTCTCATAGCCATGCACATATGTTCAGCTTCAATTACTACTGCAACACCGCGGGGCTTTAAATGTGTTTCCAAAGCATTAGCTACTTGAGCTGTCATGGCTTCTTGCGTTTGCAAACGACGAGAAAAAATATCTATGACACGTGCAATTTTTGAAAGACCAACAATTTTTGTATCGGGAAGGTAGGCGATATGAGCTTTACCAACAATTGGAAGGACATGATGCTCACAATGTGAATAAAAACCAATATCCTTCATAATTATCGGCTCATTATAACCTGAAACCTCTTCAAAAACTGTTCCTAAAATCTCCTCAACTGATTCATCATAACCAGAAAAAAGTTCACTATACACTTTAGCAACACGTTTAGGAGTATTTAAAAGCCCTTCTCGATCTGGATTTTCCCCTACCCATAACAACAATGTACGAACCGCTGCTTCCACTTCTTCAAAACTAGGACGCTTTTTCTCAGATAGAAAAAGATCTTTAGCTATTCCTTTCATAGGACTATGCATTTAAAAAACTCCAGCTTATTATGTATAAAATATTTATATACATTAATTTATTTTATAATAATCTTTACGCAAGTGAATTAAAAGCTTGAATATTGAAAACTCTTAAAATTCCAAGCAACAGCCCGTGATGGACAACATTTATAGCAATAAAATTCTTGAATATGCTGCTCATATAAGTAGAATTGGGCGTCTTAATAATCCTGATGCAACGTCAAAAAAACATGCACGCCTTTGCGGATCAACGGTTCTTGTAGATTTAAAAGTAGACAATGATATCGTTATAGATTTTGCTCATGAGGTATATGCATGTGCACTTGGACAAGCTTCATCTTCTATTTTAGCGCGTCATATTATTGGCAAAAAAATGCAAGATCTTAAAGCATTACGCGAAACTATCCTTTATATGTTAACAGAAAATGGCCCTCCTCCCCCTGCTCCATTTGAAGCATTTTCCTGCTTGCAACCCATTAAAGATTATAAAGAACGCCATGCCTCAACAATGCTTACCTTTGATGCAGTCGTAGACTGTATTGAACAAATTGAAGAAAAAACAAATGGTTAAATTACAGCCCAAACAAAAAAAAATACAAACTCGCAATTACACAGGTCTTTGGCGGAAAACACCTGGACGATTACTTGGCACTACGTTGATACGTCTTTATCAAATAACACTTTCCAGTTTGATTGGAAATCAATGTCGTCATATCCCAACCTGTTCAGAATATACCTATGAAGCGATTGCACGCTATGGTCTGTGGGCTGGTGCATGGATGGGTTTTTTTCGTATTGTACGTTGTGGCCCATTTGGAACATATGGCTTTGATCCAGTACCAACTTCTCTTGATTACTCTTATAAACCTTGGTATTATTGGAAAATTTCTGCCAAAAATGATAAATAATTGCTTTTCTTTTTTAATGCATATTGATAGAAAATTAATCTACTAACTTTATCTGACTATTGTTAAATTTTCACGAAACCATCCGCAATCGTTGGCGGAATTGGACTAAAAAGGTGTTTTATGTCTGACCTTATTTCTCTTTCTTTTCCTGATGGTTCAAAACGTGATTACCCCTCTGAAATGACAGGTTTAGAATTGGCTGAGTCTATTTCTAAATCACTCGCAAAAAAAGCAGTTGCCTATAGCCTTAACGGAATCATCCGAGACCTTTCAGATCCATTAGAACAATCTGGACAAGTGGAAATTATTACTCGCGACGATCCACGTGCACTTGAATTGATACGCCATGATTGCGCTCATGTTTTAGCTGAAGCAGTGCAGGAACTGTTTCCTGAAACACAAGTTACAATTGGCCCCGTTATTGAAAATGGTTTTTACTATGATTTCGCACGTAAACAACCTTTTACATTAGATGACCTCAGCATTATTGAAAAAAAAATGCGTGAAATTATCCAACGAAACAAACCTTTTAGAAAAGAAATTTGGTCTCGTGAAAAAGCTAAGAAAATTTTTTCTGAAAAAAACGAACTGTATAAGGTTGAGATTATTGATGCTATCCCTGAAAATCAAGACGTAAAAGTTTATTATCAAGGAGATTGGTTTGATCTTTGTCGTGGTCCACATATGCAATCTACCGGTCAAATTGGCAATGCTTTCAAACTGATGAAAGTCGCAGGAGCTTATTGGCGTGGGGATGCCAATAATCCTATGTTAACGAGAATTTATGGCATAGCATTTGCTAACGAAAATGACTTAAAAGCCTATCTCTATACGCTAGAAGAAGCAGAAAAACGCGATCATCGCCGCTTAGGACGTGAAATGAATTTATTTCATTTCCAAGAAGAAAGCCCAGGAATGATTTTCTGGCATCCAAAAGGTTGGAAAATGTTCCAAAATTTAATTAGCTATATGCGCCGCCGCCTTGATGATCATAAATATGACGAAGTTAATGCACCACAAGTTCTTGATAAATCACTTTGGGAAATATCTGGTCATTGGGGATGGTATAAGGAAAATATGTTTCAAACAACCCCAGCTGCTGATGATTGGGATAATCAATGTGTTTATGCTCTTAAACCCATGAATTGCCCTGGTCATGTGCAAATTTTCAAACATGGTTTAAAGTCTTACCGAGACTTGCCTATTAGACTTGCTGAGTTTGGTATTATTCATCGTTATGAGCCTTCAGGTTCTCTACACGGTCTTATGCGCGTTCGTAGCTTTACGCAAGATGATGCACATATTTTTTGCACAGATGAACAATTAGCTGATGAATGCCTTAGTATTAATGATTTAATTTTATCAACTTATGCAGATTTTGGTTTTGAAGAAATTAGTCTTAAATTTTCAACGCGTCCAGAAAAACGTGTCGGCTCTGACGAATTATGGGATCATTGTGAAAACATAATGTCATCTGTCCTTAAAACTATTGAGAAAAAATCAGAAGGACGTATTAAAACAAGCATCCTTCCAGGTGAAGGTGCATTTTATGGCCCAAAATTTGAATATACATTGAAAGATGCTATTGGTCGTGAATGGCAATGTGGAACAACACAAGTAGACTTCAATCTACCTAAGCGTTTTGGAGCATTCTATATTGATAAGGATTCAGAAAAACGTCAGCCTGTTATGATCCATAGAGCTATTTTGGGATCAATGGAGCGTTTTCTTGGTATATTAATTGAAAATTTTTCTGGACATATGCCGCTTTGGCTTGCCCCTCAACAGGTTGTTGTTGCACCAATCACATCTGAAGCAAATGAATATGCAGAAAAAATAACAAGAAAACTCAAAGCTATTGGTCTTTCAACTACAGCAGATCTTCGTAATGAAAAAATTAATTACAAAATACGTGAACATTCTTTACAAAAAGTCCCTGTAATCCTTGTATGTGGTAAACGTGAATCTGAAACAAATAGTGTGAGTATGCGCCGTTTAGGAAGCACAGATCAGACTGTTTTACCTATAGAAGAAGTAATGAAACAACTCTCAAATGAAGCAACCCCCCCAGATTTACGCCGTTTAATAAACATTCAATAATAAAAGTAATTGTGCTAAATTCAAAATAGTTTACTACTTATCGTGCTCTATCAAGCATACGCTTACATTCAATCAATTCAAATAGCGTTTCCTGTAATAATGTTTTATCAGTCTTGTCTTGATGGCTCTTAACAGCACCAACAAATTCCTCTTCACCCTTCATAAACCCTAAAAGTCCAAACGCTGCCTTTTTTGACTTACTCTTAGTGGATTCATTAATTTTGGTAGATTCAGATGTTTGTTCTGCACATTCTTTTTCTATTATAACATTCATGTCATTAAGATCGCTATTACCAAATGCAATAACAAAAGAAGTACCATTTTCTTTTAAAAGGCGTTGCACGCCCTTTATAGTATAACCTTTACCATAAAGTAGTTGTTTAATACCGTTGAGCAAATCAATATCAACAGGACGATAGTAACGCCTTCCACCACCACGCTTTAATGGCTTAATCTGAACAAAACGTGTTTCCCAAAATCTTAACACATGCTGTGGTAGCTCCAGTAATTCTGCTACTTCACTAATTGTTCGAAAAGCATCAGGGCTCTTGTCCATTTTGCAATACCTTATTAAATATTGTACTAATGATTTTATAATAACTAAATTAGTTCAAATCTCTTGCTACGATTGATCGAAAATAAGAATTATTCTCAATTACATTTTAATATAAAACTTGTTACCCAAATAGCAAAAAATTACCCATATAAATTTCTTTATCAAACATCAGACATTTTAAAATATCGCTATTTGGTATGAAATTTTACTTCTGCCTTGCACGATGTGCATCTAAAATTCTTTTTTTAAGTATATTCGCAGCTTTAAAAGTTACCACACGCCGTGGTGGAATAGGTGCTTCAATACCTGTTTTTGGATTGCGTCCAATTCGTTTACTTTTATTGCGAACTTGAAAAGTTGCAAAAGAAGATAATTTAACCACTTCACCTTTTACAAGTGAATTGCAAATTTCATCTAAAATAGACTCAACCAAAGCTGACGATTCAGTATGTGACAAGCCTACTTTCCTACAAACCACACTAGCCAAATCTGCACGTGTCACTGTCTTACCTGTCATCATAACCACCTATTAAAATTCAAAGTTACAAAGCGATTTATACGTTTTATTCAAATATGGTCAAGCCGCTATAATTTACCAACGAACAAGAATCGCCCCCCAGGTAAATCCTCCCCCCATAGCCTCTAACATAATGAGATCTCCTTTTTTAATTCTTCCATCTTGAACAGCAGTTGTTAAAGCTAATGGTACTGATGCTGCAGATGTATTACCATGTTGATCAACGGTCATCACAACTTTATCTAATGTAATCCCTAATTTTTTAGCTGACGCTTCGATAATACGTTTATTAGCCTGATGAGGTACAAACCAATCTAGCTGAGAAGAACTCATATTAACAGCTGCAAAACAATCATCAATCACATCAGTTATCATACCAACTGCATGTTTAAAAACTTCTCGCCCTTTCATACGTAAATAACCTGTTGTTTGTGTTGTTGAAGGACCACCATCAACATACAATTTATCTACATACGCACCATTAGAACGCAATTTTGTAGACAATATACCGCAATCAACAACAATATTGCCTTCAACTTCTTGCGCTTCCAAAACAGCTGCACCCGCACCATCACCAAATAAAACACATGTCGTACGATCTTGCCAATCTAAAATCCGAGAAAATGTTTCAGATCCAATTACTAAGATTCTTTTTGCTGCTCCACAACGTAAATATACATCTCCTGTTGTCAATGCAAAAATAAAACCAGAACAAACAGCCTGAATATCAAAAGCAAACCCATGCTTCATTCCCAAAGCATGTTGAATTTCAACAGCAGAAGCAGGAAAAGTATGGTTAGGTGTTGAAGTAGCTAAAATAATACAATCAATATCTTTTATTGTCATACCTGAATTTTTAAGTGCAGCTTGTGCAGCTGCTACTCCTAAAGAAACAGTCGTTTCATTTGTATCAGCAATATAACGTTGGCGAATTCCCGTACGTTGAACAATCCACGAATCAGACGTTTCAACAAACTTGGTAATCTCATTATTTGATAAACTTTTCTTTGGTAAAGCACTTCCTACACCACATATAACTGACCGAATCATAACAGTCCTCACCCTCTCTTAGAATTTCTTATCTCTACTACGAATACGATCATATTGTTTGCATATTAATTAACAGCTCTACCTTCATCATTTTCAAAGAGTCATTTTATTTTCATGAAAATATTGTAAATCTTCAATTATTTTTTTCAAAAGTCCGTTATTTACCATTTCATAACCAATGCGAATAGCAGAAGCAAAACCACCAGCATTAACACCCCCATGACTTTTTATAACAATACCATTTAAACCTAAAAGCACACCACCATTAATCCGATCAGGATCTATTTTCTGTTTCAGCTGACGAAAAGCACCTTGAGACAAAACGTATCCAAGACGTGAAAAAACAGAACGGCGCATAACAATATTTAAAAGCCCGGCTATTTGCCGTGCAGTTCCTTCTGCAACTTTTAAGGCAATATTACCAGAAAACCCCTCAATGACAACCACATCGACTACCCCTTTTCCAATGTCATTACCTTCAATAAATCCTTTATACTCTAACCCTTCTAATTGTACTTCACGCAATATCATTCCGGCTTTTTTGATTTCATCTAAGCCTTTTACCTCTTCAACACCTACATTCAAAAGCCCAACGCTTGGTTTTTTAACATTATATAAAGTACGAAACATACCAGCACCCATAACCGCTAAATCAACCAATTGATCAGCAGATGCACCAATTGTTGCACCAATATCCAGCACAATACTCTCCCCACGAAGAGTTGGCCAAATACCAGCAATGCCAGGACGGTTAGATTCTGCCATCATTTTTAAACAAAAATGAGACATTGCCATAAGTGCACCAGTATTGCCAGCAGAGACACAAGCATCAGCTTCGCCATTTTTTACAGCTTCAATCGCATGCCACATTGATGATTTACCACGCCCAATGCGAAGTGCCTGACTTGGCTTCTCATCCATACGTGTATAACTTTCTGTATTATAAAACTGCGACGCTGCAACCAAATGAGGATATTTTTTTAAAATTGGCTTAACAACCTCTTCTACCCCATAAAACAAAAAATGAATATTTGGCAAATGTTTTTGCGCAACTGCTGCCCCTTCAATAGTAACCTCTGGGCCATAATCGCCACCCATGACATCTACAGAAATTCTAATCACACCTGCACATCCTATATTTAAATTTACACTTGAAATTTCTCATTATTTAACAAACTACAAAAATTATCACCATAACAGGCTTACAGAAATACTGTCACTTTAGTCATACAGCAGATGTTTTTTATATATTTATAATCATTTCCATCCTTTCAAAACAGAAAATGGTGATATTTTTTGCTCAATTTCTTCTAAATTTTTAACTAAACTCATATTCTCATCTTCTTTACGTGGATAATGATTAATTGATAATTCAAAAAATTCTTCCATAACTGCACCTATATCAACTTTATCGCCATAAAAAACTTCCGGTATATCTGGTCCATCTGCATCTAAAAGCAATTCCCTTGTGTCCTTTGACACCTTTGGTTTAACCAAATTTGAATCCTCAGGAATAAACGTAATTTCAATATTTTCGTGGAGAATATTTTCCAATGGCTCCAATGTAATAACGCATGATTGTACTATATGTGCCTGCAGCAAACCTTTCACATATACCCCACGCTTTTTCCACGGTAAAACATGGAATTCTCCCTCACAAGATTTTACTTCAAGTAAATCATGATTCTTGGCTAAATGTGCGCATTCTTGCTGATCTGCGCAAATACGAATTTTTATACCCTTAGCAGACAATGAGCGTACTGATACTGGATAAGTCAGAGCAAACATCATTTGAGAAACATTTTTAACACTCATTGATAACTCCAAAATAAAAAAATGTAGTATATTGTGACTTCGTTTAAGCAACATATTTTATAATTTTTAAAGCAGTTTTCTATAAAATTACTGATTTTATAACAGAGGAAATTCGCTGTAAGCTATTGCAGATTATACTGAATTAAGCTAAAAGTCGAAAAAATCGCGGGTTACTTTTTCACCTATGCTTACGTGTAAATGGAGATGTCATTCAGATGCCTCACTTGGTAAATTTAATCAAACATAAATTATTGATTAGTCTATTTATAGTAAGTATGGCGGCGTTTACTGGATGTAGTTCAATTCATTCTTTAACTTCAAGCCAAACCTATAAGGAAGGTTATGTTCTCGATCAAAATGCTCTTGATTCTGTTTCCATTGGATCAAGTCAGGAGCAAGTTCTTTTAGCTCTAGGAACTCCTTCACTAAAAACAAAATATGATAACGAGGTTTTCTACTATATTTCACAAACTCGGTATCGTAAAATGCGATTTATGAAAACCAAAATTATTGACCGTAAAGTCTTGGCTATTTATTTCAATAAAAATGGTCAGGTCGCAAAGGTAGCTAATTATGGTCTACAAGATGGTCAAGTATTCGATTTTATCACTCAAACAACACCAACAGGTGGTAGTGATCAATCTTTTTTAATCCAAATTGTCAAAGGCTCTGCAAATACTCCACGTTAATCAACTACCTACTTGTAATTTTAATGACGTTTATAAAATCTAGTAATACTAGAATTTTATTTTATTATCTTTGCTGGCGGATTTCTTTTGCTATTCTATCAAGAATTGCATTAACAAGCTTTGGTTCATCACCTTCAAAAAACGCTTTTGCTACATCAATATATTCACTTACAATAACTGCAGTAGGTATATCCTTGTGATTCATTAACTCCCATAAACCTGCACGCAAAATTGCACGTAAAATCGAATCAAGACGTGAAAGTGACCATTCTTCAGAAAGTTTTTGCTGAAGCATAGGATCAAGTTGTTTTTGATCTTGTACAACACCAGCTATAACAGCTCGAAACCACTGAAAATCAGCATCAAGATATTGATCACCATCAATATCTTTTCCTAAACGATAAGCTTTATATTCTGCTGCTATTTCCGTAACACTAATGCCAACTATATCCATTTGATATAGTGCCTGCACCGCAGCAAGCCTCGCTACTCCGCGTTTATTAGCCAAATGCGAAGAATGTTTGCTTTTTATATCAGCCATATTTAATGATTATCTCCAAATTTCTTCTTGAGAGCAATCATACACAAAGCAACTTCAGCAGCAAAACCACCTTTATTCTTTTCACTCTGTTTAGCACGTGCCCATGCTTGTTCTTCATTTTCAACAGTCAAAATACCATTTCCAATAGCCAATTGCCTATGAAGAGTTAAATCCATTAATGCTCTACAAGAATTATCAGCAACAATTTCAAAATGATATGTATCACCCCGAATAACACAACCAAGCGCTATATAGCCATCATAAGATACCTTATTGTTTTTTTCAGCAAAAGCTATTGCACCGGGTATTTCTAGTGCCCCTGGAACCGTCACAACATCATAGCTTACTTCAGCTTTTTGCAAAACATTCACCGCACCTGCAAGAAGTTCATTAGAGATTTTATCGTAAAAACGTGCTTCAACAATTAATAAATGCGACTTTTTATCTATTTTTTTTGTCACAACAAAACACCTATTTTAAAGATTACATAACCATCAAATTTCAAAACAATACAATATTTTCAGTTTACTTATCTTTCATTTTAAAATCAGAAAGCCTGGCAACATAACGAGCAAGTTGGTCAACTTCTAAATTCACTTGATCCCCGACTTTAGCCTGCCCCCATGTTGTCACTTCAAGTGTATGGCGAATAATAAGAATATCAAAAATATTATCTTCAACACAATTAACGGTTAGAGATGTACCATTAAGCGCAACAGAACCTTTTTCTGCAATAAAAGGTGCCAAACGTACTGAAGTTTTTAAATAAAAACGAATTGCATCACCTTCATTTTTTTGATCAACGATCTCAGCCAAACCATCAACGTGGCCAGAAACAAAATGTCCACCTATCTCATCACCAAACCGCAATGAACGTTCCAAATTAACAAAAGTCCCTTTTGTCCATTGAGAAAGATTAGTCAAACACAACGCTTCTTTCCATGCTTCTACAACAAAGCAATTAGCATTCATTTGTTTTAGCTCACGTTCAATAACGGTTAGACAAATGCCTGAGCATGCAATTGACGCACCAATTTCTATAGTCTCTACATCATAATGTGTAGAAATACTCAAGCGTACTCCTTGCTTTAAAGATTGTATATCTTCAACACAACCGATATCCGTTACAATCCCTGTGAACACAATGTTTTGCTCCTCCATTTGCATAAACGATCATTTCCTAACATTTTCGTCTCAATTTCATTAAATTCTGAAAGATAAGTTGCAAAATGGGGAGCATCAATACGATCTGCACCTAAAATAATTGGTGCATGAAAACATATTAACTGATCCACACAACCAGCATTTAAAAATTTTTCTCCTGTCTTTGCTCCTCCTTCAAGCAAAAGACTATTGATTCCATGCTGACAAAGCAGTTGTAAAATAGCAAAAGGCTGCATCAAATGATCACTCATTTCTATTGAAAATACACATACACCACACTGTTCCAGTGACACTTTTTTGCTTTTTTCTGTAAGAGTTGCATTACAAATAATCCATGTAGGAATTTCTGTCGCTGTTTGTATAACCTTTGCATTAAGTGGAATACGTAAATCTGGGTCTAAAATAATACGTATAGGTGAGCGCATTTCAAGCCCAGGCAAACGGCAACTTAATTGCGGATTATCTGCTAATATAGTGCCAATACCAACCATAATAGCATCATTTTGAGCACGCAGAATATGGGTATATGTATGAGCTTGTACTCCACTAATTTCTACTCTCCCCTTCCTTTTTTTTCCTATACCATTATCTGCAGAAATTGCCATTTTAAAAGTCACTTCACACCGCTGCAGTTTTTTTACGCATAAATAAGCACTTAACGTTTCAAAAGCCTCTCTAGCTAGAACTCCCTCAACGACTTCAATGCCAGCTGCACGTAAAAGAGCAATACCACGACCACAAACCCGTTCATCTGGATCAGTAAGTGCGACAACAACCCGCGAAATACCTGAATCAATAAGTGCACTTACACACGGTGAAGTTTCACCATAATGTGGACAAGGTTCTAAAGTAATGTAAGCGGTAGCGTTATTGGATAATGGTCCTGCCATGAGTAAAGCTTGTACTTCAGCGTGGGGTCTTCCATGAATGGCTGTTACACCATAGCCGACGATGGGTGTTTTTATATTATCATCTCGGACAATTAATGCACCAACAGATGGATTTTGGCCGGTAAGTCCAATGTGACGTTCTGCTAAACGAATAGCTGCAGCCATAAAGCGGTTATCTTGTACTTCTTTACTCATCAAAATAAGATTTTATATCCGCCACATCTTTTGAAAGCTCATTTATAATATCATGAAAATCAGTTGCATTACGAAAATCGCGATACACGGAAGCAAAACGAATATAAGCAATATCATCAATGCTTTTTAACCATTCCATTACAAGATGTCCAATTTTTTCTGAAGCAATCTCAGGTTCCCCTAAATTCTCAAGCTGACGTACAATACCTGAAATTGCTTGTTCAATGTGATCAGGATCAATATTACGCTTACGCACCGCCACATTAACTGATCTTATTAATTTATCACGGTTAAATGGTTCACGCCGACCACTCTTTTTGAAAACTGACAATTCACGTAACTGAATACGCTCAAAGGTTGTAAAACGACCACCACAAACGGAACACACACGTCGACGACGAATTACAGCGCCCTCTTCTGCAGGACGTGAATCCTTAACTTGTGTATCTTCACATTGACAGTAAGGGCAACGCATCTTTTTCGCACCTCAACAAGTACTCAAATGAGAATAAAGAGGAAAATTGTCTGTCATATCTCTTACCTTTTTTTTAACAGTCTTTTCAATGGAAGCATTATCTTCAACACTTTCTACTGTTTTAAGACCATCAAGAACTTCTGAAATGAAGTCACCAATTTGGATAAATTCATTTTCTGCAAAGCCACGTGTTGTTGCTGCAGGTGTACCCAAACGAATACCTGAGGTTACAAATGGTTTTTGAGGATCAAAAGGAATACTATTTTTATTACAAATAATACCAGCACGTCCTAAAGCCAACTCTGCACATTTTCCTGTTAAATTTTTAGAACGCAAGTCAACCAACAATAAATGATTGTCTGTACCACCAGAAACAATATTAAAACCATTATTTTGTAAACGTTTTACTAAAGTTTTAGCGTTAGCAACCACATTGGTAATATAATCTTTGAAAGCAGGTCGTAAAGCCTCTCCCAATGCAACTGCCTTAGCAGCAATCACATGCATTAAAGGACCACCTTGCAAACCAGGAAAAACAGCTGAATCAATCTTTTTAGCTAAAGTTTCATCATTGGTTAGTATCATACCACCACGAGGGCCACGTAGTGATTTATGCGTTGTAGTGGTAACAACATGAGCATATGGTACAGGTGAAGGATGGACATCACCAGCAATTAAACCTGCAATATGAGCCATATCAACCATTAAATAAGCCCCAATCTCATCGGCAATTTCACGAAACCGTTTCCAATCCCATATACGTGAATAAGCCGTTCCACCTGCTAAAATAAGCTTTGGCTTATGCTTTTTTGCAAGGCGTTTAATATCCTCCATATCAAGAAGCTGATCTTCTTGACGCACACCATATGAGACAACATTAAACCATTTTCCTGACATATTAACAGGAGAGCCATGCGTAAGATGACCACCAGAATTTAAATCCAACCCCATAAATGTGTCACCAGGCTGAAGCAAAGCTAAAAATACAGCTTGATTCATTTGGCTACCAGAATTGGGCTGAACATTTGCAAAAGCAGCACCAAAAAGTTTTTTTGCTCGTTCAATTGCCAATTCTTCAATTAAATCTACAAAATGACAACCACCATAGTAACGCTTTCCTGGATAACCTTCTGCATACTTATTGGTCAAAACTGATCCTTGAGCTTCAAGAACCGCTTTTGAAACAATATTTTCTGATGCAATTAGCTCAATCTCATGATGCTGACGTTTAAGCTCACCATTGATTGCATCAAAAACTGTAGAATCAACAGTTTGTAAATTACTATTAAAAAAACACTTTTGTAGATCACTTGCTTTCTTAGTCATAAAGCATGCCCTAACATTAAAACAAAATAAAAAGTAACATAGTACATATCACAGACCAAATATTTTGAACCATTTTAATTCAAAAACTGCAAACACTATAATATCTATCTTATTCTTTTGCTATTTAAGCAATAAAATTCTAGCCACACAAAAATAAATGGTGCAAAATAAATGTTAGGCTTTTTAGAAAATTCCCTTTATTACGACATCTTTCATGCAAGCAAGACAGATTGTAGTCTTATAAATGCTCAAATTATTTAAGCTGAATACGATATTACAAGCTTAATATGACAGAAAACATCAGTTCAAGGTAAATATAATGGTAACAAAAATCTTTATTGATGGTGAGCATGGAACAACTGGACTGCAAATACAAAAGCGACTAGCAGAGCGCTATGATTTAGAATTACTTTCTATTCCTTATGCAGATAGGCATAAAATTGATGTGCGCCAAGAGTATCTTAATCAAACCGATATTGCTATTTTATGTCTTCCAGATGATGCTGCAAGCCAAACAGTAGAACTGCTCAAAAATAATAAAAAAGTTAGAATTATTGATAGTTCAACAGCACATCGTATCGCACCAGATTGGGTCTACGGCTTTCCTGAAATGACAAAAGGACAAAAAAAACGTATCCAAGAAGCACGCTATGTTGCTAACCCCGGATGTTATCCGACCGGTGCAATTAGTTTGATTCGACCATTACGTGAAGTAGGCTTACTAGACGCTCATTACCCAGTATCAATTAATGCTATATCTGGTTACACGGGTGGAGGTAAACAATTAATTGCACAGATGGAAAACCAATCTCAAGAAGACGCTCTTCGAGAAAATTACTTTACTTATGGTCTTAATTTCAAACATAAACATGTACCAGAGATTAAATTTCATGGGCAGATCAGCCAAACACCTATTTTTATACCAAGTGTTGGCTGTTTTCCCCAAGGAATGATCGTAAATCTCCCACTCCATCGTCATTTATTTGCAAAATCAGCTAACTGTTCCAATCTGCGTGAAATTCTCAACGCTCATTATAATGGCCAAGATATTATCTCAGTCGCATCGCAAGAAGAAACTGAAACACTTACTAAATTAAATCCAGAATGCTTAGCGCATAAAGACGGTATGAAACTTTTTGTCTTTGGCAATGACAATGAAGGTATTTTCAACCTATGTGCCATATTAGATAACCTTGGGAAAGGCGCATCCGCGGCTGCTATTCAAAATCTTGATTTAATGCTTGCAAATAACTAACTTTTTCTGATTGCAGATCTTTATTCAATAACGCGATATGCTCCCTTTGTTGCTCGCCAATGCACAACTGAAAAATACAATATAACTAACGCAACACCTTGATGAAGAACTCCCCAACCTAGGGGTACTTCATTTAATAAGGTAACAATGCCAAAAAGCGCTTGAACAACTATGGCAATGCATAAAAAAAACGCACGACGAGCATGAGCTGAATGTGGAATGTTTTTTCGTACATAGAAAGCGTGAACAAGCGCTATAATAAATAAAAAATAAGCAAAACAACGATGAACAAATTGAACTGTCAAAGGATTTTCAAATAAATTAAGCCAAATTGGATCATAATTTAGTAAACCGTCAGGAATAATCTGACCATCCATCAATGGCCATGTATTATAGACTTTACCTGCATGAAGACCTGCTACTAAAGCACCAAAATAAATCTCAATTAAAACAAGAAAAACAAGCCAACCAGCAAAACGTTGAACCGCCTGTGTTGCTGGTTTTTCTGTGCATTCTGTAAGACCTCGAGATAAATAAGCGACAAAAACAATAACAAAACATGCTGCCATGAGATGAATTGCCAAACGATATTGACTGACACTTGTCAGATTGCTTTGACCAAGCCCTGATGCCACCATCCACCAACCAATAACACCTTGAATAGCAATAAGAATTGGCACAACAATAAGTTGGCGCAAAATACCTTTTTCAATACGTTTGGTAATCCAAAACCAAATCAAGCCTAATAAAGCTACAAGACCAACAAGACGACCAAGAACACGGTGCCCCCACTCCCACCAGAAAATAACCTTAAATGCACTTAATGTCATATCGCGATTAAGCAACTTATATTGTGCTATTTGTTGATATTTCAGAAATTCTTCTTGCCACTCATCTATACCAATTGGTGGAATTATACCATGAATTGGCTTCCATTCAGTTATCGATAACCCCGACCCCGTCAAACGGGTAGCTCCTCCCACTAAAACAATTGCCAAACAAAGTAATAAAATGGCATAAAGCCACACTTGAAGCTGTTTTCGATTTTGTTTTTGCAGCGATGTCAAAGCTACATCATTCAATTTCTTTATTGCCATTTTGGGTTTCCTTTAGTTTGTCTTCAACTGCAAAATTTTTTAAATCTAAAAATTAAATTTCAATTGTTTTTATAAGATTCTAGTAATGCTACGCAAAAAGAAAGTGTTTTCGCTATAATAAGCGATTACCATTCCTATTTTGCCAATGTTCAATACGAATTCACACGACAAACAGTTTTTGGAAATCTTGATATCATCTGCACTATCCAGTTATGTTTATCAAAAGTAGCATTACAAATATAATAATCTGTCGATTGTGCAATTTGCTCAGATCCGTATTTGGGTTCGCTAGTTATTTCTAAAATAATCAAATCATAACCTTTTTTAAATTCTTCTAATAGACGGGGAATATCATTTAAAAAATCCTGAGCACGAACAGTGCTCGCCAACCCTTGCGGAAGAATATCAACTCCTGTATCGTAATCGCGATAAATAACATCTTGTAACTGTGCATCGCCAGTTAACACATCACTCAATCCTCGATGTGGGCCAATTATTTTTTCTATTTGCTGGCCAGAAACATCTACCAGCAAAACTGTTTTTTTCTCTTCTACAAGATGAAGAGATAATTTTGCCGCCATTCGAGCAGCCTGTGCTCCAATTATTGAAATAATCATTGAAGAACGTAATTTTAAAAAAACCGATAATCCTTCTATTGTCATAAAAGTTTCAGAATTTTCTATTACCTTAGTCAATAAAGCATTTCTGCTGTTTTCTAAATCTTCTTCCGGTTGAGTTTTTTTTGTTTCAGAATATCTTTGAAATAACAATAACCCCACTAAAAGAGCTATCAAACTTGCTAATATACTCACAAAGACATTTTTGCTATAAAGAGCCATAAAAGAAACAGGAGCTACTGTTATTGGAACAATCATACGAATCTTTGCCTTTTGTAATAAAGGAGTATGAATGTTCATCTCTTTATTTTGCCTATCTATCACTATTTTTACTTTACTTTCCAGCTCATTTAACATTTGATTGAAAGACTGAGATTGATCCTTTACAAAAATTCTAATCTTCTCTCTTAGCTGTATTTCAAAATTCTTTGCGACAATCTCATCTGAATGAATTTGATTAGTAATTTGCAAAATTTTATCTTCTAACTGAGTAGAAAGCGCTTTCGATTCCGCAATCATTGCTTTAATTTGAGGATGTTCCCAACCTAATTGGGCAGCCATATGAGCTTTTTGTGTTTCCAAAAGATTAATTTTAGCTTCTAATGCAACAACAGCTGAGTTGTTTGCAATAAATGATAAAGATAATAAAGACTGGCCATTTTTACGCATCATTTTAATGGTCGAATTCAAAATTGTTAAGTGAATACGCCTTAAAGTCGCATCTGTTAATTTAGCATAAAGGTTATTAAGCTCAGCCTGTTTTGCTTCATGATGAATGGAAGAATTAGTAGATGAGCGAAACGTCTGTAATATATTTAATATTGCAGTATTATCATATTGTTGATCAGCTTTCTTTTCTACCGATAATAATTTTTGATTTCGTTTAATGACTGTGTCTGAAAAAGCAGAAAACCAACTTTCCAACCCTTTTTGAGCATCTTCAACAGTTTTTGCTTCAAAAGCAAGTTTGATCAGGTCACCATCACGAGAAAACCGAATATTTTCATAAAGTTTTTTCTCATGCACACCATGAGGAAAAAATCTTTGTATATTTGAATTATTTAAAAAAACAGGTTGAGCAAACAGTAATGCAACAATACTATCTTGTTCATCACTTGGTAATGGGATTCCAACAGAATCAGATAACGTAAATGTTAAGGTCGCTTGGTAGGAGCGTGGTTGAACAAAATAATATAACCAAATCAAAAATGCGCATAATATTACTGAGAAAAAAACAATTAAAGCGTTTTGCGATATTATGCGTATTAACAATTTCTTATCACGCTCAAAACTCATCTTATTTTAACCAACAAAATATTTCACACTCTCTATTTAAGAGAAAGGAGTAACTATCCTCTTAACTCAAAGCTATATTATTTTTGGATTAGAAAAACGTAAAAATAAAAGAAGTTTTTTTTATATATAGATCAAAAGAAGGGTTTATGCATATTTTTTATATGATCTAATCGTTTCTTTGCTTCATAAGTAAGGAGTGCCCGGATAGTAACAGAACCATCATCATGACTTTCCCGCTCTATCTTACCAGAATTTCTATAAAACCAATCAATAAGTTGCATCTCATCAGGCTTTAAAATCAATTTAACATCCTGCATTTCTCCAGAAAGCCTTCTTTCAATTGTTATTAACAATTGATTTAATCCTTCTCCAGTGAGCGCTGATATCATTAATGCAGGATTTAACAATGTTTTTGCACTTGTTTGCAAAACATTTAATGTATGCTTATCCAACATATCAGCCTTATTCCAAACTTCCACGATATGATCTGTATTGCCAATATCAACACCTAAACTTGAAAGTATTTCCAACACATCTTGAGCCTGAGCACGATGATCAGGATCTGATATATCTTTTACGTGGATAATTAAATCAGCTTCAATTACCTCTTCGAGGGTTGCTCTAAAAGCCGCAATCAAATGCGTTGGTAAATTAGAAATAAAACCTACAGTATCAGATAAAAAAATAGCTTGCCCATGAGGGAGAATAATTTTGCGTAAAGTTGGATCAAGCGTTGCAAACAACATATCCTTTGTTAATACACCCGCATTACTTAAGCGGTTAAAAAGTGTTGATTTTCCCGCATTAGTATACCCTACTAAAGCAACAACAGGGTGAGACGTCTTCTTTCTTTTAGCTCGATGAAGAGCACGTGTTTTAACAACATTTTCTAACTCACGACGAATACGAGTGATTTTATCTTGCAGAAGGCGTCTATCTGCTTCAATTTGAGTTTCACCAGGCCCTCCCAAAAAACCACTACCACCGCGTTGTCTTTCCAAGTGTGTCCAACTCCGGACAAGCCTGCTTTTTTGATAAGACAAATGTGCCAATTCTACTTGCAATTTCCCCTCTTTTGTTCGTGCACGACGACCAAAAATTTCAAGAATCAAAGCCGTTCTATCAATAACCTTACAACTCCATAGTTTTTCCAAATTACGTTGCTGTACTGGTGTGAGAACATGATCCACAATTGCAAGGGCAATATGATGCTCACTTATATAATTAGCAAATGCACTCACTTTTCCTATCCCAAACAAAGTCGAAGGGTGTGGTGTACTAATATTAATGGTTTCACAATGGACAATATCCAGCTCAATAGCTTGTGCTAATCCTAATGCTTCTTTTATCCGAGAATCTATTGAGTGCTCACTTAAAACTTTTTCATTCTTGTTTACAGGAAAAAACGGTAAAAAAATAACAGTGCGCACTCGCTCTGTAACCTGTGAAACCAATTTCCCAGATCTTTTATTTGTATCCATCATAACAATTCAAGGTAATAGAAAAAGAACAAAAGATCTCAAGATAACAGCCCTATTATCTACTCAGACCCCTCACCTTCAAACATTTGTACAGATTGACCCGGCATAATTGTCGAAATAGCATGTTTATAAACCAATTGCGCATGCCCATCTCGCCGCAAAAGAACACAAAAATTATCAAATGACGTTACAACACCTGTCAACTTAACACCATTCACAAGAAAAATTGTAAGAGAAATTTTTTGCTTACGAACTGTATTTAAAAACACATCTTGCAGGTGCTGTGATCGTTCTACCATATTCTTACACCTTTGCTGCGAATCGTAAAAAAAACCCGCTATTTCATATCGACTAAAAAATAACAAATTGTCAATGTATCAGTATTAAAAAATTCAGAAAATTCCGTTTAATATTGGAAAAATGATCTATTATATATAAGTTGAACATCACTCTTAACAAGATCAGAAATCAAATATAAAAATTTTTAAACCTTCGTTTTTTACTGATTACACTACTATTTCTAAAAGTAGACTTTTTTGTAAAAAGGCATCAACAATATATAATGCCTCTACGTAACAACATTCGCTATATATTACTGACTAGATTTAGTATCCATTCAACACAAAAGTATTGAATATTAACTAATATACTATAATTTAAAGGCATAACAAAGAAGCATCTTCCTGTAGATGAATTAGATTATTAAATTCATTTTTGTCACTATTAGCAAACCCTGCAACTACAGTAAAAAAACTTATAACGGCACAGAAAAATGTCCTAAATAACATGACAAACTATATATAGATTCTTACACATGCTTATAAGTGAAATGAATAAAACAAATGAAAAAACTGTAATATTTTGATCTAGTATCTGTAGTAATGAGTCCCATTAATTCTTCATTTGTTTCTTAAATCTAACTTATTGCTATTATAGGTTGTTTATTTGTTTCTATTATAAAGTGTACATTTCCATTACTTAACACAATTCACCATCTCCTCATTACAAATAACTTTGAAATGGCGCTAAAAAAATACATATCTAATATTCTTTACATAATTAATTACTTTGTTTAAATTTTGTTATGGTATAATCATTTTGTATCAATTTAAACATGAATGGTTATGCACTTAAAAAAACTAGCACATTTTGCAAAAATCTTCGATACGTTATATGTCACTGAAATGCTTTATTCAATTATTTTATCAAACATATTAAGTCTATAATATTGATTATCAGAACAAACTATAAATAATTTTATTTCAGATATAATTCCGTAGTGTATTGTTTTTAATGAATTTTCTACCATTTTTAAACAAGCAGCAAAATTCGCGTTAACCCTATCTTGATAAGTTGTAAAACTTTTACCTTATACATATTCCTTTCTAAATAATTAACAGCTAATATATTAGAAATAACTGGAAAGGGGCGTATTTCTTTTCCATCTGTAAAAGTATGAGGCAAGTATGGCACGTAGAACCAAATTACAAGAATTTGAAGTCGAATTTGAAGAAGCTCTCGAAAAAGCAATGGACTTTAACCTTGATGATTCGGCAATTGAAGCAATGTCATCAAACGATCCTTCAAACCCTATTCACGTGGATGATTTGATTCAAAAAATTGCAACAGCAGAAGAAGAACTTCTTTCTGAAAACAGTGCTTTAATTCTTACCTCTAATGTTCATGATGACGTTGTTATTGATGAATCTGTTGCTGAACAACTTTTTGGACAAAAACCTACAAATGAGCTTTCTGGCGGAACTGTGCGTGACACGTTATTAGCTACAAAACCCCTCCCTGCTAATGATGATATAATAGAGCCTTTAAATTTGGGGCCATTAAAACAAAATTCCATCTCCCGGAT